>NZ_JBGNYC010000069.1:0-18293 GCF_051844275.1 Cellulosimicrobium sp. CpK407 | reverse complement strand
TCCTCACCTGAGCCGTCAGGTGAGGAGCGACCCCGGGTTCGGCGTCTTCCGAGGGTCCGTGGGGCTGCCGCGCCATGTCCTGTGCTGTGAGGTGTTGTCTTTTTCTGGTGGAAGTTGTTTGATTCTGGGGAGACGTCGTGCGGTGCGCCAAGGAGGGCGACCGCCGGACACGGGAGCCCGGTACGCCGCCGCGTCGAAGCAGTCCCTGGATTCACTCGACGAGGAGGAAGCACGGATGCAGTCCATGACAGCGGTAGCGCCCCCACGGGGCAGACCCGCGAGGATCGTCGCGGCGGCGTTGGCCGCGGCGCTGACGGTCCCCCTGGCCGTGGCGACGGCGGTCGGTGCGACCGCGACGCCGGCGGCCACGACCACGGACGAGGCGGGCGCGCAGGACGTCGCGGCCCAGGACCTCGCCCTCGACAACGGCCTCAAGGGCGAGTACTTCCTGTCCGGCGGCCCCGGCTGGCCGCTCACCGACCTCAAGGCCACGATCCCCGACCAGCGGATCGAGTTCCCCAACCTGGTCCCGACGTTCGCCGAGCTCACGGGCCGCGGCGAGCGCACGTCCGCGCGCTGGACGGGCAAGATCACGCCCGACTACAGCGAGGCGTACACGTTCTCCGCGATCGGCGACAACGGCTTCCGGCTGTGGATCGACGACCGGCTCGTCATCGACCACTGGGTCGACGACTGGGACGTCGAGCAGACCTCCGCCCCGGTCCAGCTCCAGGCGGGCCAGGAGTACTCGTTCCGCATGGAGATGTTCCAGAACACCGGCGGTGCGCACCTCCGGTTGCGGTGGCAGAGCCCCTCGCAGGAACGTGAGATCGTGCCGACCGACGCGTTCACGTACCCCGACGACTTCGTCGTCTTCCCCGCGCAGGCCGCGCTCGAGAGCGACGGCACGAGCCTCAACGTGACGTTCCAGGGCGCCGCGGGCGGCGTCGACGAGAGCCTCGTCGACCACCTCAAGGTCCAGGTGGACCAGCTCGCGTGGCCCGTCGCGCAGGTCGCGGCGCAGGGCGACGTCCTCGGCATCACGCTCGCCGAGCCCGTCGACCGCGCGTCGACCGCCCGCCTGGTCTACGACGGCGAGGGCGACCTCACCGTCGGCGGCGAGAAGGTCGGCTCGCTCAACCTGCCGGTCACCAACGGGTCCGAGTTCCGGATCCAGACCCCGTGGGCCGACGACTTCGACCCCACCAACCCCCTGCCGGAGTACCCGCGCCCGCAGCTCACGCGCGACGCGTGGCAGAACCTCAACGGCGTCTGGCAGTTCGAGGCGGCGGAGTCCGACGACGCCGTGCCGAGCGGTCGCGACCTCGACGAGGAGATCGTCGTCCCGTACGCGGTCGAGTCCGCGCTGTCGGGCATCGAGCGCCGCGAGGACGACATGTTCTACCGCCGCACCTTCGAGGTGCCGCAGGACTGGGCCGTGGGGAGCGACAACCGGCTGCGCATCAACTTCGGCGCCGTCGACTACGTCGCCACCGTGTACGTCAACGGCCAGCAGGTCGGCACCCACCGCGGCGGCTACGAGGCGTTCTCCGTGGACGTCACCGACGCGCTCGTCGAGGGCGCCGAGCAGGAGCTCGTGGTGCGCGCCGTCGACACGACGGACGGCAGCAACCAGGCCGTCGGCAAGCAGACGCTCAACCCGGGCGGCATCTTCTACACCCCGACGTCGGGCATCTGGCAGACGGTGTGGATGGAGCCGGTCCCCGCGGCGGCGATCGACGCCGTCGTCACGACCCCCGACGTCGAGGCGGGCGTGCTCGCGGTGACCGCGCAGTCGGCCTCCGCGTCGGACGACGCCGAGGTGACCGCCGTCGTGCGGGACGCCGAGGGCACCGAGGTCGGCACCGTCACCGGCGCCGCGAACGAGCTGCTCACGGTCGAGATCCCGGACGCGCACCTGTGGTCGCCCGAGGACCCGTACCTCTACGACGTCGACGTCACGCTCACCGACGGAGGCTCCACCGACACGGTGGCCTCCTACGCGGGCATGCGCTCGATCGAGGTCTCCGAGGTGGACGGCGTCCAGCGCATCCTGCTCAACGGCGAGAAGACGTTCCTCATGTCGACGCTCGACCAGGGCTACTGGCCGGACGGCATCTACACGCCCGCGTCCGACGAGGCGTACGTGTTCGACATCCAGGCCCACAAGGACCTGGGCTTCAACACGCTGCGCAAGCACATCAAGGTCGAGCCCGCGCGGTTCTACTACCACGCCGACACGCTCGGCCTGATGATCTGGCAGGACATCCCGAGCGGCTGGTTCAACAACGGCGACACGAACCCGGCGTCCCGCGTCTTCTGGGAGCAGGAGATGAAGGACATCATCGACCAGCACCGCTCGGTGCCGTCGATCGTGGGCTGGGTGACGTTCAACGAGGGCTGGGGCGAGTGGAACCTCGCCGACACGGCGCGGATCGGCAACACGATCGACGAGTACGACCCGAGCCGCATCCTCAACACGCACTCGGGCTACAACTGCTGCGCGTCCAAGGGCGACTCCAAGACGGGCGACATCATCGACTGGCACATGTACACCGGCCCGGCGCTGCCGAAGCCGGACGCCACGCGCGCCGCGATCGACGGCGAGCACGGCGGCTTCTCGATGAGCGTCCCGGGCCACATGTGGCCGGGCGTGTCCGCCAACCCGTACGGCGGCGTCGCGAACAGCGAGGCGCTGACGGACGCGTACGTGCAGAACACGGAGAAGCTCGTGCGGCCGGCGCAGTGCTACCTGTCCGGCTCGGTGTACACGGAGATCTCCGACGTCGAGAACGAGCTCAACGGCTTCTACACGTACGACCGTCGCGTGCTCAAGATGGACGCGGCGCGCGTCAAGGACGTCAACGAGCGGGTCGTCGCGGCGGCGAAGCAGGGCTCCGCGCCCGTCGACCCGGGCACCCCGGGCCTGACCGGCACGGGCCGCTGGTCGTTCGACGAGGGCCAGGGCACGACGGCGGCCGACGGCGTGGGCGACCACGCGGCGTCGGGCACGGGCGAGTGGGTGGCCGGGCGCGACGGAACCGGGTCCGCCATCCACCTCGACGGCGTCGACGACCACTTCACGACCGAAGGGCCTGTCGTCGACACGACCGGCTCCTACACGGTCTCGGCGTGGGTCCAGCTCGACAAGAAGCCGAGCAACTGGTCGACCATCGTGGGCCAGGACTCCACCGTGGGCGCGAGCGCGTTCTACCTCCAGTACGGCGGGGGCGGCCGGTGGGCCTTCTCCTACGAGGGCGAGCCGCGGGCCGAGTACGTCGTCGAGCCGGTGATCGGCGACTGGTACCACGTCGTGGGCGTCCGCGACGCGGCCGACCAGAAGCTCAAGCTCTACGTCAACGGCGAGCTCGTCGGCCAGTCCGACGTGTGCGGCGGCACCACGCCGTCCGGGCCGCTCACGATCGGTCGCGGGCAGTGGAGCGGCAACCCCGTCGACTACTGGCCGGGCACGATCGACGACGTGCGCGTCTTCGACCGGGCGCTGTCCGACGCCGAGGTCGCCCAGGTCTACGCCGGTGACGACGGCGAGGAGCCGGAGCTCGACGTGACGGTCACCGCGCAGACGCGCTGCCTCGCGGGCAAGGCCTACGTGGCCGTGCGCGCGACGAACGGCGAGGACGTCCCCGTGGACGTCACGCTCGACACGCCGTTCGGGACCAAGGCGTTCAGCGCCGTGGCCCCGGGTGCGAACGCGTACCAGTCGTTCGCGGTGCGCGGCACGTCCGTCGAGGCGGGCGAGGCGACCGTCACGGCCTCGGCCACGGTCGACGGCGAGCAGGTCACCGCGGAGGTCGTCGCGCCGTACGACGCGACCACCTGCGGCTGACCGGCGGGCGCCGACAACAGACGCCAGGCCCGTCCCTTCCGGTTCTCCGGGCGGGGCGGGCCTGGCGTCGTGTCGTGCGGGGAGCCGCCGGTCAGGTGGTGACCGTCCCGGTGCGAGACGTCGTAGGTCGGGGTCCGTCAGGCGTTGCGACGGTTCCCCCGGGTCACCGCGCCGTAGATCCCGAGCGTGACCAGCGAGCCGAGGATCGCCAGGAGCCAGGTCCGGAAGTCGCCCAGGTCACCGAGCGACGTACCGAACAGGACGGAGCCGAGCCACCCACCGAGCAGCGCCCCGAGGATGCCCAGCAGGATCGTGACGATCAGCGAGCCCGTCTGCTTTCCCGGCAGCACCGCACGCGCGACGAGACCGGCGACGAGGCCGAGGACGATGTACGCGAGCCAACCCATGGATTTCTCCCTTTCGTCTGCTGTGCGAGGTTTTGCCCCCAGCCGCGCCAGCATCGCAGCGACCGTGCGGACTCGCACGCGGACGGAGGGGCCGGCGCTCCGGGCTCGTCGTCAGCGGTTCCCGCGGAGGAATCAGGTGATGCTGCCGGAGGGAGGCATCGGGACGTGCGCGACGGAGCTGCGATGAACGAGCGGACACTCCAGCCGATGGGCGACGTAGGCACCAGTGCCCGAGATCTGATCGACCAGCTGCTCCACCGCCCACGCGCCCATCTCGTAGTGCGGCAGCGAGACGGTCGTCAGCCCTGGAAAGAGACCGCTGGCGATGGGCTCTTGATTGTCGAAACCGATGACGGAGACGTCCTCGGGAACACGGAGTCCGCGATCCGCGACGGCCCGGTAGACGCCCATCGCCATCCGGTCGTTGTAGCAGAAGATCGCGGTGGGCGGCTCGCGCTGGTCGAGCAGGCGAGAAGCCGCCAGGAACCCGCCTCCGGCTTCGCCCTCCGCCTCGGCGATCAGGTCTTCGTGGACCGGTATTCCGTGCGCGCTGAGTGCAGTCCGGTACCCCTGCCGCCGTCCCCGGTTGGCCGGCACGTCCTCGACGCTGGCGACGTGGGCGATCCTGCGGTGTCCGGCCGCGATCAGTGCCTCCACCGCTGCGAACGCGCCCCTGAACTCGTCGGGTTCGACGGACGACACACGGCGGGCGCGGTCCTTGGCGCCGATCAGCACGGACGGCACCGAGCTCAGCTCGTCGGGTGGTGTGACGACGTCGTGGAAGACGGTGGCATAGATGATGCCGTCGACCTGGCGGTCCAGCAGTGCGATGACGTCATCGCGGCGTTCGTCGGCGTCGGCCTGCAGCGCCGAGTTGATGATCGCCAGCGTCAGATGGTGCTTGCTCGCCGTCTCTTGCGCGCCGAGAATGATGCGGCCGGCATGAGGAGTCGTGGCGATCTCTTCGGTCAACAGGCCGATCATGCCCGAGCTCTGGGTGCGCAGGCTGCGTGCGATCCGGTTGGGCCGGTAGTCCATCTCGGCAGCCACGGCGAGCACGCGTTGCCGAGTCTGTTCATTGATACGCGTGTGCGGAGTCTCGTTCAGCACGTGCGACACGGTCGTGACGGACACTCCCGCCTCGGCCGCGACGTCCTTGAGCCGTACTCTGCTGCGCACCGGTCTCCGCTCCTCCATCACGGTATCGCTGCCCTCGTCAGGGCGTAGCGCCCAGAATCTACCTGGCCTGCCGACCGTTCAAGCCGCTGCTCCTGGTCAGCGCCCTGCCGACGGGCCGAGGAATACTCATGATCCGACTGTCACCCGGTCGTGGGCGTCGCACGAAACGCGTTGATCGCCTTGTCCATGGAAACCTGGGAGTCGCTGCCGGAGTCCAGGATCGTGTTCCCGACAGATCCTGTCTCCACGTGGACCGTCGTGACGGCCAGCCTGCCGGAGGTCTTTCCAGTCATGAGCAGCGCGCCGACCTGCGCCTCGAAGCAGGAGTCGCTCGCGCTCGCCTGGACGTCCAGTGCGACGGAGTGGTTGCTCGCGACATAGTTGCCACTGCCTTCCACGAGTCGGACGATCACCGGACTCGCTCCGACCGGTTGGACGTTCTCTGCATCGATGACCGCGGAGAAGTGGTTGGCGACGATCGAGTTGTTGCTCCCGCTGATGCGCAGCAGGCCGTGCAGGTCGTCCAGCCCGTTGTCGATCCCGAGGAACGGCGTCCACGGTTCGTGGTCGCGCAGAAGGTGGTTCGACGCTACGAGGTTCTCCGAGGACCCGGCCGTGAGCTCCACCATCCCTGGGTAGAACGAGTGCAGCCGGTTGTTGGTGATGCTCGAGCGCGTGACGCCCACCAGGTAGATGCTGCTCGCGCCGCGTGGGAAGACGTTGTTCGCGGTGATCAGCAGGCCCCCGTGGTTCTCCGCGAAGATGGAGTGGCCCTTGTAGCCGGCCCCGACCAGATTGTCGGTGATCTTCGACGCCTGACCCCACCCGCGCAACTCGATGCAGTTGCCGCACTCGGCGATGAAGTTGTCATGGATCGAGAGCGCGTCGGCGTTGTAGATCGTCAGCCCGTGCTCGAGGTAGACGAGACCCATCCCCGTGATACGCACGGAGTCGTTCGCGCTGGCGACGTAGATACCGGTCTTGCCATTGACATAGCTGTTCTCTGGATTCGATGTGACCTCATCGTCGATGAAGTGCAGTCCGTCGATGCAGAAGTTGGAGAACTCGACCGAGCTGATGCGTGGGTCTCCGGTGCGTGCGACGAGGAACGCTGCACCTGACGACTCGTCGGTGCTCGAGTCGACGGGAAGGTCGACCAGGACGCGACTTCCTCCCGGCCACAGCTCGTGCAGGTCTGCCCATTCAGCCTCCGGGACGTTGAAGCGGATGCTGGACGACGTGAACCCGTGCCCAGAGCCCTCGATCCTCAGATAGCTGATGTCGATGACGACCTGCGTTCGAAGGCGGTAGTCGCCGGGCGGGATGTAGATCACCGCACCAGGCCTGCCTCCGTCATTCACGTCGGTGCGCGTCTGTCTGCGCTTGACGTCGGCGATGATGGCGTTGATCACCGCACCGATGTCGTCCTGCGGATCGCCTGCGGGCCACTGCGTCACGTCGTAGTAGTTGCTTGCCACGTCTGTCTCGTGCTCCTTCTGTCGCACCTGAGGGTCTGGCGTCGACCCGCCCCTGCGGCGACCACCTCGGGGAACCAGTTCTTCGGTGCTCATCCCTTGACCGCGCCGAGCGTGAGCCCCGCGACGATGTGGCGCTGCAGGAAGAGGGTGAGCAGGATGACGGGGATCGAGTACAGGGCTGCCAGCGCGGTCATCGGGCCCCAGTCCAGACCGAACTGCGTCTGGAAGTTCGCGATCACGATCGGTGTGGTCTGGGCACGCACCGAGGTCAAGAGAATCGCGAAGAGGAACTCGTTCCAGGATGCGAGGAAGGCGAAGATCGCGGTGACGGCGACGCCGCCGGACACCACGGGGATGACCACGCTCCACAGCGCCCGGAGGCGTCCGCAGCCGTCGACCTTGGCGGCCTCCTCGAGCTCGAACGGGACGGCCTCGAAGAAGCTGGCCATGAGCAGGATGCACAGGGGGAGCGAGATCGTGGTGTGCGCGATGGCCAACCCGGTGGGGGTGTCGGTCAGGCGCACTGCTGCGAGCATCGACATCAGCGGGACGCCGACCGCCACGGGCGGGACCATGCGGGTCACGAGTGCGGCCATGCTGACCAGGCGGCCGGTCCTCGTGCGGAACCGGGTGATGCCGTATGCGGCGGGGACCGCTAGCGCCAGAGCCAGGAGCGTGCTGATCGCGGCGGTCGAGATGCTGTTGATGAACGAGGCGACCACCCCGGTGCGTTCCAGGGCCGAGGAGTAGTTCTCTGTCGTCCACTGGGTCGGGAGGATGCGCGGCGGCACCGCCAGGGTCTCGAACGGGGTCTTGAACGAGGTCAGCAACAGGTAGAGGAACGGGAAGCCGTACAGCACCACGGTGCTGACGAGCAGCACCCACAGCAGGACGCGAGTGGCGGGACGGCGGACGGTCAGGCCGGTCATGACTGGGCTCCAGGTCGCCAGATGAACCAGACGGCGATGCCGGCGACCAGCAGCATCGCGAGCAGGTACAGGGTCCCCATCGCGCTGGCCAGCCCGGGCTCACCGAAGCGCACCATGGTCTGGTAGACGAGGAGGCTCAGCGTCTGGGACGCGTTCTGCGGCCCACCGCCGGTCTGGATCAGGATGATGTCGAAGGCCTTGGCGGCGTCGATCCCGCGCACGATGAGCGCCACGGCGATCACGGGCCGCAGGAGCGGCACGATGATCCGGGCCAGCAGGGTCGGGAACCGTGCGCCGTCGAGACGCGCCGCCTCGAGCACGTCGCCGGGGACGTTCTGCAGCCCGGCGAAGATGACGAGCGTCATGAACGACGTGGTGAGCCAGATGTCCGGGATCGCGACCGCCCACAGCACGATGTCGGGGTCGGAGAGCCACCCGATGTCGGTCGGCGAGTCCAGGATCCCGACTCGGAAGAGCAGCTGGTTGACGATCCCGGAGTTGTCGATCAGCAGGAAACGCCAGAGCAGGCCAGCGACGACCGGGGCGATCATCAGCGGGTACAAGAAGATCGTGCGGAAGACCGAGGACCGCTGCCCCAGCGCGGTGAACAGCAGCGCGACCGCGAACCCGAGGACGAACTCGAACGTCACGACGATCGCGGTATACGCGAGCGTGCGCCACGCGGCGCCGCGGAACGCGTCGCTGGCGAGGATGTCGGCGTAGTTGCCGAACCCGATGAACTCTCGCGGCCCACCCGCGATCGGAGAGATGTCGAAGAAGCTGTCGACGACGAGGCGCACGAGGGGCCAGGCGACGAAGACGAGCAAGAACAACGCAGCGGGCGCCATCAGCAGCGCTGCGTAGCGGCGATCGGTGATTCGCACGGCAAGACCTTTCAGGAGAAGAACGCCCTGACGCCGGCCTCGTACGCACCGGCACAGCGGTGCCGGTGCGTACGAGACACGTCAGCCGAGGATGTCCTCGATCTGGGCCTTGGCGTCGTCGAGCAGAGCCTGGGTGTCCGCGCCGTCCGTCGTGGCCTCCTGCAGCATCGGGATCAGCACGCTGTCCACGATCTGCTGCCACTTCTCCGTCGCGGGCCGCGGCGCCGTACCTGGGGCTTCGAGCGCCTCGATCAGCGCCGACAGGTTCTCCCGGCCCTCCTGCTGCGCACCGGCCTCCAGCGCAGGGATCGTGGCCGCGAGGCCCAGCGACGTCTCGATGCCCAGCTCGTTGTGGTCGAAGGCGAACTGGACGAACTCCATGGCCTGGTCCTGCTTGTCGGTCGCCGTCGGAACCGAGAGGTACCACGCGCCCGGTACCGCCGCCGCCCCGCCCGGGCCGGCGGGCATGGTGGTGACCCCGACGTTGCCGGCCATCGGCGAGTCCTCGGGCACCTGGGTGTAGGCGTGCGCCCAGAAGCGGGTCATCGCAGTCTGCCCCTGGTAGAACAGGTTCTGCGCCTCGGCCCAGTCCATCTGCGAGGCGCCCGCAGGTGCTGACCCAGCCTTGAGAGGGGCGACATAGGCGTCCAGCGCGGCCTGGTGCTCGGCGCTGTCGATGATCACGTCGCCGTCCGCGTCGAGCACCATGTCCTCGGAGCCCGCCTGGAGGACCAGCGCGAGCCACTCGGTCTCGACCGCGCCCTTGACGTCAGTCCCGTACAGGTCGACTGCTCCGTCCCCGTCGGTGTCCTGGGTGAAGAACGCTGCGACGTCGAGGTACTGGTCCCAGGTGGTGGGCGGAGCCAGCTCGTACCCGTACCGGGACTGGAAGGCCTGCTGCTGGGCCGGGTCGGAGAACAGGTCCTCGCGGTAGAACAAGACCTGCGCGTTGGTCCAGGCGGGCATCCCGACGAACCTCTCGCCCACTTGCGCTTCGGCGACCAGCGACGGGAACAGGTCCCCCTGCACCTCATCGGTGAACATCTCGTCCAACGGCGCCAGTCCGTCGGCGAACGCGCTGAGCCAGATCGAGTCCAGAGCGGCCACGTCGAAGCTCACGTTGCCCGACGACAGCTCGCTGGAGAGCCGGTCGTAGAGACCGTCGTAGGGCAGCTCGACAAAGGTGACCTTCGTCCCCGTCTCCTGCTCGAACGCCGCGGCGACGGGCGCGAGCTCCGCCTTGCCCCCTCCCTCGACGAGGACGGTCAGGTCGTCACCCGCCCCGGACGCACCCTCGTCGCTCCCTCCGGCGCCGCACGCGGCCAGGCTCAGAGCCAGCACCGCCGCGGCGGCGGGACCTACCCGGAAGATCAGGGCCGCCCGTGACTGCTTCTGCTTTCGTGGCGTCATCGCCAGACTCCTTCGTCTTCTCGACACGTACTGGTTGCCAAATCGTTCTGCCCAAACGGTTTAGCGCCGAAGGTAGACCTGGGGTCCAGGGGCTGTCAATCCCACCCGCAAGGAGCTCTCGACGCGGGAATCCTGATGGGTCATGCGTGCGACGGGGCGAACCGGCTGCGGCTACCCTGGTGCGCCGACGCCCGCCGTCGGCGTGCGCAGAACGGAGGTGGTACCGGCATGTCGTCGGTTCTGACCCGTCTCGCCGGGTTCTTCGTCCTGGTGAGCGATGTCGTCGTGCTCACGATCGCGTTCTGGTGCGGCGTGGCGCTGGGCTTGGTCGTCCTGGGAGCACCGCCTTCCCTGGCAGCACTCGTCTGGGCCGCAGACCGCCGTTTCGTCGACGGCTCGGCCCGCCCCGTCTGGCGCCTGTTCTGGCACCGGTACTTCACTCAGTTCCGACCCTCGCTGCGCGCGCACCTTGCGCCGTGCGGCATCACGGCGTTCCTGCTCGCGGACTATGCCCTGATCTCGACCGTCGTCACGGGCGCGGGTCGAACCCCGCTGCTCGTGCTGACGGGCGTCGCGACCGCCGTCGCGGGCCTGGCGCTCATCCACGGTCTGCGAGCGCGATCGCGCGCGGCGGACCTCGGATTCGTCGACGCCCTCGCCATCACGGCGCACCGCCCGTGGCACAACCTCGCGTTCGCGACCGCCACGTTCCTCCTGCTGCGCGTCGCGGCGCTGATCACAGGCTTCGCGCTCCTCCTGCTCCCCGGCCTGTGGGCATGGTCGATCAGCGTCGTGGGCAGAAGGCTTGACGGGCCGGGCGATCGAGGGTTACGTTCGCCACGGTCGGAGAAAATCGTTTAACTGCGTCTGGGAGGTCGAGGTGAAGAAGCCCACGATCAAGGACGTCGCTCACGCGGCTGGTGTGTCGACGGCAACGGTCTCCCACGTGGTGAACGGGACGAAGTTCGTCAGCCAGGGCGTGCGCCAGCGCGTCCAGGACGCTGTCGATGCTCTCGGGTACCGGCCCAGCGGGGTCGCCAGCTCACTGCGCCGCCAGTCCTCACGCGTCGTCGGGCTCGTCCTGCCCATGCAGGACCAGGACACCTCGGCCGCCTTCTTCACACGACTGGCGGCAGGCATCGAGAACGTGCTGTCCGAGCACGGGTACCGCACGATCATCAGCAACAGCGTCGAGAACTACGACCGAGAACGCGAGCAGATCGGCATGCTCTCGGGGCAGTTCACCGACTTCATCGACGGCCTCGTCCTCGCACCCACCGTCGACAACGGCCACCACGCCCAGGCGGCTCTCGCCGCGTCCTTTCCCGTCGTCTACGTCGACCGCCTCCCGATGCACCTGGACCACGACGTGGACTACGTCGGCACGAACAACTACGAGGCGACGATGGAAGGGCTGCAGGCCCTGTTCAGCCGCGGCTTTCGCGACATCGCCTGCATCTCCAGCCCGATCGACGTCTCCAGCATGGTCGAACGGCACGCTGCCTTCACTGAGGCGATCACCGCCCAGGGCGGCCGTGCCGGCGACCGCGTGTTCGTCACCGAGTCCTCCTACGAGGGGGGATACCGCACCGGCCTTCAGGTCCTCGAGCGTCTCCCGGACCTGGACGCGCTCTTCGTCGCGAACAACACGGTCGCGATGGGCGTCATCCGCGCACTGATGGACGTACGGGGCGAGGCTGCGAGGTCGACAGGGCTGCTCGTGTACGACGACTACGAATGGATGAACCTCGTCGAACCCGCGATCGACTCGATCGCTCAACCCGCGTTCGCCATGGGTCAGGCCGCCGCCGCCCTGCTGCTCGAGCGTCTGAACGCGCCTTCGGGCCCTGTCCGGCACGAAGTCGTCCCTTCCCAGCTGGTCCTTCGATCATCGTCAACACAAAGGAGTCACCGATGAGACGACCACACGGCGTAGTCGCCGTCGCAGTTTCGACCGCCCTCCTCCTCGCCGGCTGCAGCAGTGGGTCTGCCGGCCAGTCCGACGACGGGCGCACGAGGATCGACTTCGCGATCCACGTGGCGAACCCGCAAGACCAGGAGCCCGCGTTCGCTGCCGTCGTCGATGCGTTCGAGGCGCAGAACCCCGACATCGACGTCAACTTGATCGGCAAGGAGCAGTCCGAGCACATCAAGGGCATCAAGATGCAGTCCCAGTCCGGGAACCTCCCCGACATGTTCTGGATGCTGCAGGCGTCGGCGAGCGAGCTCAACGAGGCGGGCGCGCTGCTCGACCTGTCGGGCTTCCTGGATGCCAACCCGGACATCTCGGGCTCCCTGCGGCCCAACATGGTCGAGGCGTTCAACGACGACGGCGTGCAGTACGGCCTGCCGTACCAGCCGCTTGTCACCGGCCTGTTCTACAACCGGGCCCTCTTCGAGGAGAACGGGCTGGAGGTCCCGCAGACCTTCGACGACCTTCTTGCGGCCAGCGAGGTGTTTCGCGCCAAGGGCATCACCACGATCGCCCAGGGTGCGAAGGACCCGTACAGCGTGTGGGCGTTCCTGACGATGCTGTCGCGCTTCGGGTACTTCGACAAGATCGAGGCGATCCTCGCGGGCGAGGAGGCCTACGACAACGACGACTTTGTCCGGTTCTACGAGAAAATCGATTTGCTACGGGAGGCTGGTGCGTTCCCGGAGAACGTGACCACCCAGTCCTACTTCCAGGCCGTGGAGTCCTTCACCGGCGGGCAGGCCGCGCTGCTCGACTCTGGAACCTGGGACGTGCAGAAGATCGAGGCCAGTCCGATCGGGCAGGACGTGGGCTTCTGGTGGGGTCCGACGTTCTCCGACGGGGTCGGTGATCAGAACGTCAGCTCGGTCGTCCCCAGCGCCCCGATCGTCGTCAACGCTCAGGTAGCCGAGGACGAGGCCAAGCTTGGCGCGATCGAGAAGTTCCTCGCGTTCTACTACGGCCCGGACGGCATCCAGATCATGGTGGACAACCAGGTGCCCGCCATGACCGACGTCGACGTCAGCGTCGACGCGACCCAGCACCCGGTGTTCGCCAGCGTCATGGAGCAGGTCTCCTCTCCCGACTACTCGAGCCAGCCGGCCCAGCCTGACCTGGTCGTCTCTGAGGCCGTGGCCAACGCCATGTACGACAGCATCTACGGCGTGATCAACGGGACCTACGACCCGTCCCAGGCTGCCGCCGTCGTGCAGAAGGCAATCGACAACGAGCTCTGAGGCTCGCGGTGCCGGGCGGGACCGCACCGCCCGGCACCGCGACCGCGAGCCGGTCTGGAACGAAGGAAGCACGCTCACGATGAAGTGGTTCAGCTCATCGGCCAACAAGGTGGCGCTCATCGCGCCAACTCTGGCCGTCTACCTCGCCTACATCGTCGCGCCCATCTTCATCGCGGCGTACTACAGCCTCACCAAGTTCAGCGGGATCGGCCAGCCCCAGTTCGTCGGCCTCGACAACTACCGCCGGCTCCTCGAGGACCCGCTGTTCGCGATCGCCCTGAAGAACACCGTCATCGTCCTGGTCGTCACCCTCGTCCTGCTGATCCCGGGTGCCTTCGGACTGGCGCTCCTCATGCGGCGCGCGGTGCGTGGCATGGCGGCGGTGCGGGCCGTCAACTTCTCCCCCGCGATCATCGCCCCGATCCTGGTGGGCCTGATCTGGGTGTTCATCCTGGACCCGCAGATCGGGCTCGTGAACAACGTGCTGCGCGCCGTCGGTCTCGAGGCACTCGCCCTGGAGTGGATCGGTGGGCCCGACCTGACCCCGTTCTCGCTGGCGATCGTGCAGAGCTGGCAGAGCCTCGGTTACATCGCGACGATCTTCATCGCCGGCCTCACCCTCATACCCGATGAGCTGTACGAGGCTGCCTCGCTCGATGGCGCCAGCGGATCCCAGAAGCTCTTCCACGTCACGATCCCGCTGCTGAACGAGACGTTCAAGATGAGCACCATCCTGGTGATCACCCTGGTCTTCAAGATCTTCGAGACGGTCCTGCAGCTGACGAACGGTGGCCCCAACCATCTGTCGGAGCTCCTGGTCACCTACATGTACAACACGACGTTCACCGCTGGCGAGTACGGGTATGGCATGTCGATCGCCGTCACGACCCTGGCGATCACCTTCGTCGCCGCGGGCGTCATCCTCGGCCTGCCAGCGTTGCGCCGGCGCCTCGCACGGACGGAGAGCTGATGATGCCTACCCCGACCCGGACTCGGCGACACCCGGTCCAGACGTTCATCACTGCCGTCATCACCGTGCTCGTCGTGACCCCGTTCGTATGGATGGTGCTGCTCGTCTTCAAGGACAACGCGTCCATCCTCAACGACCCGCTGGCGCTGCCCACGTCGCTGAGCCTCGACAACTTCGCACGTGCGCTGGGCACCCTCGATCTGGCACTGCTCTACAAGAACACGTTCGTCATCGCAGCCCTCGCCCTGGCCATCCAGCTGTTCATCACGTTCCTCAGCTCCCTTGCGCTCACCCGACTGGTCTACCGTCGAAAGTGGCTCGCGAATGCGATCTATCTGTTCTTCATCGCCGGCCAGGCGATCCCGCCGTTCATCCTGCTGTTCCCCGTGTACCGGATCACGATCGAGCTCGGCATCCAGAACACCTACCTGTCGCTCGTCCTGCCCTACGTCGCCATGTCCGTCGGGTTCAACACCTTGCTGTTCACCGGCTTCCTGCGCGGTTTCCCCGCCGAGATCGAGGAAGCCGCGGTCCTCGACGGGGTCAACCTGTGGACCATGGCGTTCCGCATCGTCCTGCCGATCGTCATGCCCATCGTGGTCACCGTGTTCATCTTCAACATGCTGTACATCTGGAACGAGTTCCCGTTCGCCGTCACTCTCATCAGCGATCCGGACATGATGACCATCCCGCTGGCGATCTCGCAGTTCAAGGGCCAGTTCAGCATCGACTACGGCGGGATAGTCGCCGCCAGCCTGCTCTTCATCATCCCCCAGCTCGCGTTCTACGCCGTCTTCCAGCGTTTCATCATCGGCGGCATGACCGCCGGCGCCGTGAAGGGCTAGGACGCTCTCCCTCTTCCCACCCCATCGACAAGGAGAATCGACAGACATGACCTCAGCATTCCCCGACGGGCTGCGCTCCCTGACTCGCGCCAGCGACGCACGCACCGGTCGCGCCTCCAGCAGTGACCCGACCGGGGCGAACCAGGACTACTGGATGGTCCCCGCCGGTGAGAGCGTGGTCCTGGCCGAGATCGACGGTCCCGGCTGCATCACCCACATCTGGATGACGTCCTTCTGCCGACGCACACTCGGTCCGGGGGTCGTCGACCCCGTGCTCGGCAGCCGCGTCGCCCCGGTCAACGAGATCCACAACGCCCTCGGCGTGACGTGGGAAGAGCAAGACCCCTTCTACTACCGCAAGGCTCTGATCAAGATCACCTGGGACGACCAGGACACCCCTAGCGTGCTGACCCCCCTCGGCGACTTCTTCGGCATCGGGCACTCGTTCCCCGGCAACTACGAGTCCGCGCCGTTCAACGTCTCCCTCAAGCCCGAGGAAGCAGGGAAGTTCGGCGCTCCCTGTGCGCGCAACTGCTACTTCCCCATGCCGTTCGGGCGCAAGGCGCGCATCGAGCTCGTGAACGACAACGACGTCCCGTTCGGCGTCTACTTCTACATCGACTACGAGCTCTACCGCGAGCCGCTGCCCGAGGACACTCTCTACTTCCACGCCCAGTGGACGCGTAGCAACCCGTGCGACGGCTGGGGACCGGACCTGCAGGTCAACAGCCCCGAGATCCAGCAGGCGACCAACCTGTCCGGTGACGGCAACTATGTCGTCCTGGAGACCGAGGGCCGCGGCCACTACGTCGGCTGCAACCTGTCCGTCACGCACTTCCAGGGCAGCTGGTGGGGGGAAGGCGACGACATGATCTACATCGACGGAGAGTCCACCCCCAGCGTCAACGGCACCGGCACCGAGGACTACTTCGGCCACGCCTGGGGAATGCAGAAGAACGCTTTCCTCTACAACGGTTCGATCGTGCACGAGAGCGACCTGCCCGGGTACCAGGTCTCCTACCGGTTCCACGTGCTCGACCCCGTCCGGTTCCAGGAACGCATCAAGGTCACGATCGAGCACGGCCATGCCAACCACCTGTCCGACGACTGGGCGTCCACCGCCTACTGGTACCAGACGCTCCCCTCTCCCCGGCTGCAGATCCTTCCCGTGGACGAGCGGCTTCCCTACGTCGCGCACCTCGAACCTCGCACCGCCCCCTACAGCAAGCCGCTGACCGCAGAGATGACGGCAGCACACGACGCCGCAAGCAGGCGTGACGAGATCTACCGGTCGGGCAAGGACGCCGAGATGGCGCGCAAGATCGAACTCACCCGAACTGCGGAGGCCGCCAACATCGAGCAGGCACGACGCATCCGCGCGGCGGCCGACGCATGAGCGCCCAGACGGCGGAGCACGCTCTCCGGGCGGCCGACGAGCACGTTGCCAACGCCAGCGACGCACACTCGCGGTGGCGTCCTGGGTACCACCTCACGCCTCCGACCGGCTGGATGAACGATCCCAACGGGTTCGTCCAGTTCCGGGGCCGCTACCACCTGTTCTACCAGTTCTGGCCCTACGGCCCCCAGTGGGGCCCCATGCACTGGGGGCACGCCGTCAGCGACGACCTGGTCCGGTGGGAGCACCTACCCACCGCACTGGCACCGTCCGAGGAGTACGACAACGGTGACGGCGTGGTCGGATACGGGTGCTTCTCCGGTAGCGCGCTCGTGGACGACGCCGGCCGGCTCGTGCTCATGTACACCGGGAGCGTCGACGGGAGGCAGCCCCCGCAGACCCAGAACATCGCCGTGTCTGACGACGGCGTGCACTTCCGCAAGCATGCGGCCAACCCCGTCATCCCCGTGCCGCCGGCCGACGGTGGCGCGGACTTCCGCGACCCCAAGATGGTGCAGATCGGCGACCGCACGTACGCCGTCATCGGCTCCAGCGCCGACGGTCGCGGGAAAGCCCTGCTCTACGCCTCGGACGGCGACCTCACCACGTGGGAGTACATCGGCGTAGCAGCTGAGAGCAGAGGCCCG
This sequence comes from Cellulosimicrobium sp. CpK407, assembly GCF_051844275.1. Lineage (NCBI taxonomy): Bacteria > Bacillati > Actinomycetota > Actinomycetes > Micrococcales > Promicromonosporaceae > Cellulosimicrobium > Cellulosimicrobium sp. CpK407. Next base: position 1,091 of record NZ_JBGNYC010000069.1, on the reverse strand, counting down.
GAAGGGTCGATGTGGGAGTGCCCCGACCTGTTCCCGCTGGCTGACCGGTACGCGCTCGTCGTCTCGCCGATGCAGGGGACCGTGAACACCTTCCCGTTCGTCCAGATCGGGGACTTCGACGCGGTCTCGGGGCGCTTCACGTCTGCCGCCCAGCAGCAGCTCGACGGTGGGATCGACTTCTACGCCCCGCAGACCATGGTCGACGAGACCGGCAGACGCATCCTCATCGGCTGGATGCAGCAGTGGTTCCAGAGCAACGTCACCGCCGAGGACGGCTGGGCCGGAGCCATGACCATCCCCCGAGAGCTCACGCTCGAAGGGGGTGCGTTCAAGCAGCGACCGGTCGGCGAGGTCGAGTCGCTACGCGGACCGGTCCGGCAGCTCGGCGCCCACGAGGTCGGTGGTCAGCCGTTGAAGGTCGACACGGGCGCCTCGGTGGAGGTGCGCGTCCTCCTCGGACCGAGCAGTGCTCGAGTCGCGCGCATCGCCGTGCGAGCATCAGGCGACGGCTCTGAACAGACCCTGTACACCGTGGACCGACGCACCGGCCGCATCACGTGCGACCGCTCGCTGTCGGGAGCCGGAGACGTGACATCCAGCCACGTCGCTTTCGACGCTGCACGGGAGTCGCTCGAGCTGCGGTTCTTCATCGACACCTGCTCCGTCGAGCTCTTCGTCGACGACGGTGCCGCGGTCATGACCAACCGCATCTACCCGCGTCCCGACTCCACCGGCCTCACGATCACTGCGGTCGGAGAAGGCACGCTGAACGTCGACGACCTCACGGTCTGGCCGCTCAGCGCGCGCTCAGCGATTCCGGTGTGATCGCCACCTCGGGCGGGCCGGCAGTGACGACCCGCCCGAGGTCCCGCCCGCCGGACTCACCATCGGGACACGGCGGACCGCCGAGGCGCGACTCGCGCGCGTCGGAGCGACTGGATCACGACGAAGGGCGCGCGCCCGAGGCGCAGAGCGTCCTCGCCCACGGAACAAGGCGTCACCGCATGGATGGAAAGGCGACGATGACAACCGCACCTCTGCCCGCACCAGCATCTGCCTCCGACACGGCATCGAGCCACGTGCTCGTGGTC
>NZ_JBGNYC010000068.1:0-19320 GCF_051844275.1 Cellulosimicrobium sp. CpK407 | reverse complement strand
GTCGTGCGGCATGCCCAGGAGGACGCGGTCCGGCACGCGTTCTCGCGCGCGAGACCGGGTGAAACCCTCGGGCGCGCAGGACGTAGCATGACGCGCGACACGGGGTGCCCCGCCGAGGGCTGAGATGAGACCCGTCGAACCTGCTCTGGCTCGTACCAGCGAAGGGATGTCCCGCGATGACGCTCGCCCTGCCCCCGCACGACCCCGCACCCGGGCGCGACCGCGCCCACCGGCCCGCGGCCGACCGCACGCCCGGTGCGGCCGGCGGCCCGGGTGCCCTTCCCGCGCGGCCGCGCGTCCTGTCGATCGCGGGGACCGACCCGACCGGGGGCGCGGGCATCCAGGCGGACCTCAAGTCCTTCGCCGCGCACGGCGCGTACGGCATGGCCGTCACGACGGCGCTCGTCGCGCAGAACACGCACGGCGTGCGGTCCGTGCACGTCCCCGGTCCGGCGTTCCTGCGCGAGCAGCTCGATGCCGTGTCCGACGACGTCGAGATCGACGCCGTGAAGATCGGCATGGTGGCCGACGAGGCCAACGCCCGCGAGATCGGGGCGTGGCTCGGCGCGCTCGCGGTCGCGCGGACCGACGCCGGGCTCCCGCGGCCCTGGGTCGTCCTCGACCCCGTCATGGTCGCCACGTCGGGGCACCGGCTGCTCGACGCGGGCGCGGAGCAGGCCGTGCGCGACCTCGCGGCACGGGCCGACGTCGTCACCCCCAACCTCCCCGAGCTGGCCGTCCTCGCGGGCCGCGACGTCGCGACGACGTGGGACGACGCGCTGACCCAGGCCGCGTCGTACGCGGCGACGAGCGGTGCCGTCGTGCTGCTCAAGGGCGGCCACCTCACCGGTGCGACGTCGCCGGACGCCCTCGTCGTGCCCGCCGGCCCGTCGTCGGACGCGGCGCCGACCGTCACGACGTTCGACGGCGAGCGCGTGGACACGCCCCATACGCACGGCACCGGGTGCTCGCTCTCCGCGGCGCTCGCTGCCCTGCGCCCGCAGCGTGCGGGCTGGGAGGAGGCGGCGCGCGACGCCAAGGACTGGCTCACCGGCGCGCTGCGTGGCGCGGCGGCGCTGCGCGTCGGGACGGGCCGGGGCCCGGTCGACCACCTGCACGCCTCGTCGCCCGTCGTGCCGCGCTGACGGACCGCGCGCGAGCAAGCGGTCACGTCGGTCAGGCGCGGGCCACGTCCTCCTCGGCCGTCGCGTAGACGCACTCGTAGCCCGGCGGGACCCAGCGCCACCGCGCGTCGACGTCCTGGATCGCGACGCCGTCCGGGCGGTCGGCGACGCACGCGTCCGCCTGCTGGCGCAGACCGACCGTCACCCAGTACACGGCGAGCGCCGCGGCGAGCAGGACGGAGAGGACCGTCACGGCGCGGCGGAGAGCGGGGGAGGGGCCGCCGTCGGACCCGTCCTCCTCACCCGGCCGCGCGGGCACCCAGTCCCAGCTCACGCGTCTCCCGTCTCCGCGGCCGGGTCGGGTGCCGCGGCTGCGTCGGGGACGAGCAGCACCTTGCCCGTGGTCGCGCGGCCCTCCAACGCGCGGTGCGCGTCGGCGGCGTCGGCGAGCGCGAACGTGGCGCCGACGCGCACGTGCACCGTGCCGCCCGCGACGGCGCCGAGCACCTCGGTCGCCCGCTCGACGAGCTCGGCGCGCGTCGCCGTGTGGTCGGCGAGCTTGGGGCGCGTGAGGAAGAGCGACCCGCCCGCGTTGAGCCGCTGCGGGTCGAACGGCGGGACCTGCCCGGACGAGCCGCCGTAGAGCACGAGCGTGCCCCGGCGGTGCAGCGACGCGAGCGACGCGTCGAACGTGTCCTTGCCCACCGAGTCGTACACCGCCGCGACGCCCTCGCCGCCCGTGAGCCCGCGCACGACCTCCGGCAGCTCGGTGGTGAGGTCCGCGAACGCCGTGTACTGGATCGCGTGCTCGGCGCCCGCGCCGCGGGACAGCTCCGCCTTCTCGGGCGTCGAGACCGTCGAGATCACGTGCGCGCCCCGTGCCACGAGCATCTGGGTCAGGAGCAGCCCGACGCCGCCCGCGCCCGCGTGCACGAGCACCCGGTCGCCCGGGCGGACCGGGTAGGACGACGTGCACAGGTAATGCGCGGTCAGGCCCTGGAGCGCGACGGCGGTCGCATCCTCGAGCGACACGGCGTCGGGGACGTGCAACGCCTGGGCGGCGTCCACGACGACGAGCTCCGCGTACGACCCGGGCGCCTCGGTCCACACGACGCGGTCGCCGACGGCGAAGCCCTCGACGCCGTCGCCCACCTCGGCGACCACGCCCGCGCCCTCGCTGCCGACCACGTGGGGGTATTCCATCGCGTACACGCCGGAGCGCTTGTACGTGTCGATGAAGTTCACCCCGGCCACGGCCGACCGGACGAGGAGCCGACCCGGCCCGGGCGAGGGGTCGGGCAGCTCGGTGTACTCCAGGACGTCGGGGCCGCCCGCCGCGCGGGCCACGATCGCGTGCATGGCCCCAGCCTAGGGTCGTGCGGCGAGCCCGGCCGCCCTCCCGGTCGTGGTCGCGTCCGTCCCGGCGCAGCCCGCGACCCCCGCGCCGACCGCGTCGTCCCCGACCAGGCGGGGCGGACGCGCGTGGCCCGCCGACGCGTGCCACCGGCCGAACCGGCGCTCGACGTGCACCGGGTGGTCGAAGCAGCGCGTGACGTGCTCCGTGACGAGCACGTCCGCGGCGGCGCCCGCGGCGACGACGCGGCCGTGCGCGAGCAGGAGCGCGTGGCTCGTCGTGGTCGGCAGCTCCTCGAGGTGGTGCGTCACCAGCACCGAGGCGACGTGCGGGCGGGTCGCGCGCACGGCGTCGAGCGTCTCGAGGAGCTGCTCGCGCGCGGCGACGTCGAGCCCGGTGGACGGCTCGTCCAGCAGGAGGAGCGCGGGGCCGGGCAGGAGGGCGCGCGCCACGAGCGCCCGTCCCCGCTCGCCCTGGGAGAGCGTCGGCCAGGGGTCGTGCGCGCGGTGCGCGAGGCCGAGGTCGGCGACCAGCCCGCGGGCGACGGCGACCTCGTCCGAGGTCGGCTGCCAGCGCGGGCGCCAGTCGACGGTCCCCGTGAGGCCGGTCAGGGTCACCTCGAGCACGGTCAGCGGCGAGCGCAGGTCGTGGCGCGGGTCGACGTGACCGATCCGGCGGTGCAACGTCTGGACGTCCACGCGACCCAGACGCTCGCCGAGCACGTGGACCGCGCCGCGGGTCGGGTGGCGGCGCGCCCCGCAGAGCCCGAGGATCGTGCTCTTGCCCGCCCCGTTCGGCCCGAGCAGCGCCCAGTGCTCACCCGCCCGGACGGTGAGGTCGAAACCGTCGAGGATCGCCCGTCCCTCCCGCACCAGGTCGACGCCGCGCAGGGACAGGACCTCGGCGCTCACCGCTCGCCGCCCGTCGCGCCGGGGTCGCGCCCGGCGACCTTCGCGTGGACGGCTGCGAGGTGCTCGCGCGCCGCCGCGGACGCGCGAACGGCGTCGCGGTCGCGCACCGCGTCGAGGATCGCCTCGTGCGCGTCCTGGTCGTGCCGGTGCGCCTCGCCCTCGCGGTCGAGGTCGACCATCGCGACCATCGCGCGCCGCAGGCGCGGGACGAAGGTCGCGAACAGCTCGCCCAGCACGGCGTTGTGCGCGGCGTCGACGACCGCCCGGTGGAAGGCCAGGTCCGCGTCCACGTACTCGGCGGCCGACGACGTCGCCGAGACCTGCCCGCGGCGGGAGAGCGCCGTCGTCATCGCACGGAGGTCCGCGGGGGTGCGGCGCGCGGCGGCGAGGCCGGCAGCCTCGGTCTCGAGGGCGGCGCGGACCTCCAGCACGTCGACGATCTCCCCGCGGCGCAGCACCTCGTCCCAGTCGTCCGCGGTGTCGGTCGACACGACGTACACGCCCGACCCCTGCCGGCTGTCGAGCACGCCGCGCCCCGCGAGCTGGCGGATCGCCTCGCGGACGGTGGAGCGTCCGACGCCGAGCTCGGTCGCGAGCGCCTGCTCGCCGGGCAGCCGGTGGTCGAGGGGCCAGACGCCGGAGCGCACGCGGTCGAGCAGGAGCTCGGCCGCCTGGTCCGCGAGGGGGCGCCGGTGCAGCGCGGTCATGGGTTACCTCTCAGGTTGTCTGAGGACTTGTTCGGCGCTAGCGTACCTGGCATGTCCTGGGCGGCGCTCCTCCTTCTGCGCCACGGCGGGGTCTGACCGGACCGGCCCCCCGCCGTGGGGGTCCGTCGCGCGCCGGTCGCCCACCGCCCCGTTTCCGCGGGGCGCGAGCCGAAGGACAGCCAGACCATGACCGCTCCCACCCTCCCTGCGCGGACCCCCGGCGCCTCGACCGATCGCTCGACCGGGCCCGCTCCCTCCTGGTACCGCCAGCGCCCCTCGCGCATGCCCTCGTTCCGGTATGCCGACGTCCACGTGCGAGTCGACGTGCCGGAGCTGCCCGACCGTCGGTGGCCCTCGCGCCGCCTCACGCAGGCGCCGCTGTGGGTCCCCGTCGACCTGCGCGACGGCAACCAGGCGCTCGCGGAACCGATGGACCCGGCGCGCAAGCGCCGCTTCTTCGAGCTGCTCGTCGCGATGGGTTACACCGAGATCGAGGTGGGCTACCCGTCGGCGTCGCAGACCGACTTCGACTTCGTGCGCCTGCTCGCCGAGACCGACCTCGCGCCCGAGCACGTGACGGTCGTCGTGTTCACCGCCGCGCGCGCGGACCTCATCGCGCGCACGGTCGAGGCCGTGCGGGGCCTGCGCAACCCCGTCGTCGTCCACGTCTACGCCGCGACGGCGCCCGTCTGGCGCGACGTCGTCCTCGGCCGCGACCGCGAGGAGCTCGCCCGGCTGATCACCGACGCCGGGGCCGACGTGCTGCGCCACGCCGGCGACGACCCGCGCGTCCGCTTCGAGTTCTCGCCCGAGGTGTTCAACCTCACCGAGCCGGACTACGTGCTCGACGTGTGCGACCGCATGACCACGCTCTGGGACGCGACGCCCGAGCGCCCGGTGATCCTCAACCTGCCGGCGACGGTCGAGGTCGCGACGCCCAACGTCTACGCCGACCAGATCGAGTACATGGACCGGAACCTCGCGCGGCGCGACGGGGTGATCCTCTCGGTCCACCCGCACAACGACCGCGGGACGGGCGTCGCGTGCGCCGAGCTCGCCGTCCTCGCCGGGGCGCAGCGCGTCGAGGGGTGCCTGTTCGGCAACGGTGAGCGCACCGGGAACGTCGACCTCGTGACCCTGGGCCTCAACCTGCACGCGCAGGGCGTCGACCCGATGGTCGACTTCTCGGACCTCGACGGGATCCGGGACGTCGTCGTCGCGTGCAACCGGATCGACGTGCACCCGCGCCACCCCTACGTGGGCGAGCTGGTCCACACCGCCTACTCGGGCACGCACCAGGACGCGATCCGCAAGGGCATGGCACGGCACCGGGCCGACGCCGCGGCGTCGGGCCTCGACCCCGCCCGGGCGCCGTGGCGCGTGCCCTACCTGCCCGTCGACCCCGCCGACCTCGGGAGGACGTACGAGGCCCTCGTCCGCGTGAACAGCCAGTCCGGCAAGGGCGGCGTCGCGTACGTGCTGCACTCCGTGCACGGCCTCGACCTGCCCCGCGGTCTCCAGGTCGACCTCGCGCGCCGCGTCCAGGAGCACGCCGACGCCACCGGCGCCGAGGTGACGCCCGACGCGCTCCTCGCGCTGTTCGACGCGGCCTACGCGCGCCCCGGCGCTGTCGAGCCCCTCGCGTGGACGAGCCGACGCGCCGACGACGGGACGGAGCACCTCGACCTCCAGGTCACAGTCGACGGCGAGCGCGTCGCCACGTCCGGGACGGGCAGCGGCGCGGTCGACGCCCTCGTCGACGCGCTGGCCCGCCTCGACCGCCCGGTCGAGGTCCTCTCGCTCACCCAGCAGTCCGTCGGCAGCGGGAGCGACGCGACCGCGATCACCTACCTCGAGCACCGCGGCCCCGACGGCGCCCCGCGCTGGACCGTCGGCCGCGACACCTCCGTCCTCGGCGCGAGCGTCCGCGCCGTCTGCGCGGCGACGGACTGAGGTCGCGGGGTCCGCGCCCTCGATCGAGCCGTACACGCGATGACGAGACGGGAGAAGTGGCCCCACGAGCGAGGTCTGACGGGGCCACTTCTCGCATCTCGGCCGGGGACCACCCGCCACGCGGGCGGTGGGACGGTCCCCACGCGCGGACCGGGCGTGACCGCCGGACCGGGGCTGCGGGTCGTGCGGTGACGGGCAGGACGAGCGGTGGGGTCGGACCGTGTGCGCAGGACGTCAGAGGCGCACTCCTTGAACCCCCGCCCGAAAGACCAGGGTGACGGTGCGCCAGTCCAAGCACACGGTCCGACCCCACCGCGGACCCGACCCGGCGGGCAGGAGACCCGACCCCACCGCGGACCCGACCCGGCGGGCAGGAGACCCGACCCCACCGCGGACCCGACCACGCGTACCGTGGGTGGGGCCATAGGCCCGCGCGTTGCATAAGTATGTATAGTGATGCATATGACGATCAGAGTCGCGGTCGCGGGTGCGTCCGGGTACGCGGGCGGAGAGACGCTCCGCCTGCTCGCCGGGCACCCGGAGGTGGAGATCGGCGCCGTCACGGCGCACAGCAACGCGGGGACGCTCCTCGGTGAGCACCAGCCGCACCTGCGATCCCTCGCCGACCGCGTGCTGCTGCCGACGAGCGTCGAGCACCTCGTGGGGCACGACGTCGTCGTCCTCGCGCTGCCGCACGGCGCGTCGGGCGAGATCGCGGCGCAGCTCCCGGACGACGTGCTCGTGCTGGACCTGGGCGCGGACCACCGGCTGGAGTCCGCGGCGGACTGGGCGGCGTTCTACGGCTCCGAGCACGCGGGCACGTGGCCGTACGGGCTGCCGGAGCTGCTCCTCACGCACGAGCCCGGCGCCGCCGCGAGCGAGACGAAGCAGCGCGAACGGCTCGCCGGTGCGCGCCGCATCGCGGTGCCGGGCTGCAACGTCACGGCGGTCACGCTGGGCATCCAGCCGGGTGTCGCGTCCGGGCTCGTCGAGGCGCGCGACCTCGTCGCGGTGCTCGCCAACGGGTACTCGGGCGCGGGCAAGTCGCTCAAGCCGCACCTGCTCGCGTCCGAGGCGCTCGGGTCGGCCCAGCCGTACGCCGTCGGCGGGTCGCACCGGCACATCCCGGAGATCGGGCAGAACCTGCGGGCCGCGGGGGCCCCGGCCGTGAGGATCTCGTTCACGCCGACGCTCGTGCCCATGTCGCGCGGCATCCTCGCCACGGTGACGGCGCGCCTGTCCGACGACGCCGCGTGCCTCGACCCCGCGGAGCTCGACGCGCGCGTCCGCCGGGCCTGGGAGGACGCCTACGTCGGCGAGCCGTTCGTCCGGGTGCTGCCCGCGGGGCAGTGGCCCACGACGGCGATGACGCTCGGCGCGAACACCGCGCTCGTCCAGGTCGCCGTCGACCACGCGGCGGGTCGCGTCGTCACCGTCACGGCGATCGACAACCTCGTCAAGGGCACCGCGGGCGCCGCGGTGCAGTCCATGAACATCGCGCTCGGCCTGCCGCAGACGGCGGGCCTCACGACCGAGGGGGTCGCCCCGTGACCGTCACCACCCCGCAGGGCTTCCGGGCCGCCGGCGTCGCCGCCGGGCTCAAGTCCACGGGCGCCCGCGACGTCGCGCTCGTCGTCAACGACGGGCCGCTCGACGTCGCCGCGGCCGTCCTCACGACGAACCGCGTGTTCGCCGCACCGGTCGCGTGGACGCGGCAGGCCGTGAGCGACGGGCGCGCGACGGCCGTCGTGCTCAACTCGGGCGGCGCCAACGCGTGCACCGGAACGGACGGCTTCGCCGACACGCACCGCACGGCGGAGCACGTCGCCGACGTGCTCGCGACGTCCGCGGGCGACGTGCTCGTGTGCTCGACGGGCCTCATCGGCGTGCGCCTGCCGCTGGAGAAGCTGCTCGCCGGGGTCGACGCGGCCGCGGCGGCGCTCGCGGACCCGGCCGCCACCGTCGACGGGGGCGGCGACGCCGCGCTCGCGATCATGACGACGGACACCGTGCCCAAGACGGTCTCCGTGGTCCGCGAGGTCGCCGACGCCACCGCGCCGGACGGTGCGGCGACGTGGACGGTCGGGGGAATGGCCAAGGGCGCGGGCATGCTCGCGCCCGGCCTCGCGACGATGCTGTGCGTGCTCACGACGGACGCCGTCGTCGACGCCGCGACGGCCGACGCCGCGCTGCGGGCCGCGACCCGCACGACGTTCGACCGCGTCGACTCGGACGGCTGCATGTCGACGAACGACACCGTGATCCTCCTGGCCTCCGGTGCGTCCGGGGTCGAGGTGACGCTCGACGAGCTCACGGACGCCGTGACCGAGGCCAGCGCGTCGCTCGCGCGCCAGCTCGTGGCCGACGCCGAGGGCGCGAGCCACGACGTCGCCGTCACCGTGGTGAACGCGTCGAGCGAGGACGCCGCGGTCGCGGTCGCGCGCGCGGTGACGCGCTCCAACCTGTTCAAGGCCGCGATCTTCGGCAACGACCCGAACTGGGGGCGCATCGTCTCGGCCGTCGGGACGGTCCCCGAGGACGTCGCGCCGTTCGACGCGCTCCTGCTCGACGTGTCGGTCAACGGCGTCCAGGTGTGCCGGGCCGGGGGAGTGGGCGAGCCGCGCGAGCTCGTCGACCTCGCGGCCGAGCGCGAGGTGCGCGTCGAGATCGACCTGCACGCCGGCTCCGCGACCGCGACCGTCTGGACCAACGACCTCACGCACGACTACGTCCACGAGAACAGCGCGTACTCCTCATGAGCGACCCGACCACTCCCACGCCCCACCCGGACGACGCCGCGTTCGACACGCGCACCGACCTGCGCCCCGAGCAGAAGGCCGAGGTGCTCGTCGAGGCCCTGCCGTGGCTGGAGGAGTTCGCCGGCGCGCTCGTCGTCGTCAAGTACGGCGGCAACGCCATGGTCGACGACGCGCTCAAGGCCGCGTTCGCCGAGGACATGGTCTTCCTGCGCCGCGTCGGGCTGCGCCCCGTCGTCGTGCACGGCGGCGGCCCGCAGATCTCGGCGATGCTCGACCGGCTCGGCATCGAGTCCGAGTTCCGCGGCGGCCTGCGCGTCACGACGCCCGAGGCGATGGACGTCGTGCGCATGGTGCTCACGGGCCAGGTCTCGCGCGAGCTCGTCGGCCTCATCAACGCCCACGGGCCGTACGCCGTCGGGCTCTCGGGCGAGGACGGCGGCCTGCTGCAGGCCCAGCGCCGGCACGCGACCGTCGACGGCGAGCCGGTCGACGTCGGGCTCGTCGGCGACGTCGTCGAGGTGCACCCCGCCGCGGTCCAGGACCTGCTCGACGCCGGGCGCATCCCCGTCGTGTCGACCATCGCCCCCGACCTCGAGGACCCGACCCAGGTGCTCAACGTCAACGCGGACACCGCCGCCGCGGCGCTCGCGGTCGCGCTCGGCGCGAAGAAGCTCGTCGTCCTGACCGACGTCGAGGGTCTGTACACGTCGTGGCCCGACACGGACTCGCTCGTCGCGCAGATCACGCGCTCCGAGCTCGCGGCGCTCCTGCCGTCCCTCTCCGCGGGCATGGTCCCCAAGATGGAGGCGTGCCTGCGCGCCGTCGAGGGCGGCGTCCCCGCGGCGACCGTGATCGACGGGCGCGTGCCCCACTCCACGCTGCTCGAGGTCTTCACCACCCAGGGCAACGGGACCATGGTCGTCCCGGACCCCGCGGGCGCATCGGCGCCCGTGCCCGCCACGACCACCGGAGGAGCCGCGTGAACGCCCTCGACCACCCGGCGGACGCGCCCGCGCCCGCGACGACGAGCGCCGTGACTGCCCAAGCCGACGGCTCCGTCGCCCAGTGGACCGACCGGTACACCCACGCCGTCATGGACACGTTCGGCCCGCCGCAGCGCGTGCTCGTGCGCGGCGAGGGCGCGTACGTGTGGGACGCCGACGGGAAGCGCTACCTCGACCTGCTCGCGGGCATCGCGGTCAACGCGCTCGGCCACGCCCACCCGACGCTCACGGCGGCGGTCTCCGCCCAGCTCGGCACGCTCGGGCACGTCTCGAACTTCTTCGGGACCCCGACGCAGATCGCGCTCGCCGAGCGCCTCCTGGCGCTCTCGGAGGCGCCCGAGGGGTCGCGCGTGTTCTTCACGAACTCGGGCACCGAGGCGAACGAGGCGGCGTTCAAGATGACGCGCCGGAACAATGGCACGGGGCGTCGGACGCGGGTCCTCGCGCTCCAGGGCGGCTTCCACGGCCGGTCGATGGGCGCGCTCGCGCTGACGTCGAAGGCCGCGTACCGCGAGCCGTTCGAGCCGCTCCCGGGCGGGGTGGAGTTCGTCGTGTTCGACGACGTCGCCGCGCTCGAGGAGGCCTTCTCGCCCGCCGCGGTCGCCGCGCGCGGCGAGGTCGCGGCGCTCGTCGTCGAGCCGGTGCAGGGGGAGGCGGGCGTGCGGTCGCTCTCGCCCGGCTACCTCGTCGCGGCGCGCGAGCTCACGGCGCGCCACGGCGCGCTGCTCGTGCTCGACGAGGTGCAGACGGGCGTCGGGCGCACGGGCTCGTGGTTCGCCTACCAGCAGCCCGAGGTCGGCGGCGGGATCGTGCCCGACGTCGTCACGCTCGCCAAGGGCCTCGGCGGCGGCTTCCCCGTGGGTGCCGTGGTCGCGTACGGCGAGCGGGCGGCGACGCTGCTCGGCCGCGGTCAGCACGGCACGACGTTCGGGGGCAACCCGGTCGCCGCCGCGGCGGCGCTCGCGACGCTCGGGGTGATCGAGCGCGACGGGCTCCTCGAGAACGTGCGGACCGTCGGGGCGCTCCTGCGCGACGGCATCGCCGGGGCCGGGAACCCGCTCGTCGCGGGCGTGCGGGGGCGCGGGCTGCTCCTCGCCGTCCAGCTCACCCGGCCCGTCGCGGCGGACGTCGCGCGTGCGGCGCTCGACGCAGGGTTCGTCGTGAACGCCGTCGCGCCCGACGCGATCCGCCTCGCGCCGCCCCTGATCCTCACGCCCGAGCAGGTGCGGGACGTCGTCGGGTTCTTCGCGACCGTCACCGTCCCGGCCGACCCGACCGCCGCGTCCGGCGCGACGCCCACACCTACCGGCCCCACGACGAGGAGCTCCTGATGGCCCCCCGGCACTTCCTGCGCGACGACGACCTCACGCCCGCCGAGCAGCGTCAGGTCCTCGAGATCGGCCTCGCGTTCCGCGACGACCGCACGTTCCGCCAGCCCCTGGCCGGACCGCAGGGCGTGGCCGTGCTGTTCGACAAGCCGACGCTGCGCACGCAGCTCTCGTTCGCGACGGGCATCGCCGAGCTCGGTGGCTTCCCGGTCGTCGTGGACGGCCGGCTCGCCCAGGTCGGCGTGCGCGAGTCCGTCGCGGACGTCACGCGCGTGCTCGACCGGCAGGCGTCGGCGATCGTGTGGCGCACGTTCGGCCAGGACCGGATCGAGGAGATGGCGGCGATCAGCCGGGTCCCGGTCGTCAACGCGCTCACCGACGACTTCCACCCGTGCCAGATCCTCGCGGACCTCCTCACGATCGCCCAGCTCCGCGGCGGTACCGGAGCGCTCGCGGGCCAGACGCTCGCGTACGTCGGCGACGGGGCGAACAACATGGCGCACTCCTACCTGCTCGGTGGCGCGACCGCCGGCCTGCACGTGCGGATCGGGACGCCCGACGGGTACCCGCCCCACCCCGTGTTCGTCGCCGACGCCGAGCGGATCGCGGCCGAGACCGGCGGCTCGGTGCGCGTCACGTCCGACCCGGTCGAGGCCGTCGCGGGGGCGGACGTCGTCGCGACCGACACGTGGGTGTCGATGGGGGACGAGGCCGAGGCCGAGCAGCGCGCGCTGCCCTTCGTGCCCTACCAGGTGAACGACGACCTCCTCGCGCACGCGAAGGACGACGCGATCGTCCTGCACTGCCTGCCCGCCTACCGCGGCAAGGAGATCACCGCCGAGGTGATCGACGGCCCCCGCTCGGCGGTGTGGGACGAGGCGGAGAACCGGCTGCACGCCCAGAAGGCGCTGCTCACGTTCCTCCTGGAGCGGTCGTGACCGAGGCCCGCACGGCGACGACGAAGACGGCGCGCCACGCGCGCATCGCCGAGATCGTGCGCCGCACCGAGATCCACTCCCAGGCGGAGCTCGCGCGCGAGCTCGAGCGCGAGGGGCTGTCGGTGACGCAGGCGACGCTCTCGCGCGACCTCATCGAGCTGCGCGCGGAGAAGGTGCGGGGCGCCTCGGGCGCGCTCGTGTACGCGGTGCCGGGGGAGGGCGGGGACCGCAGCGTGCAGACCGCGGAGTCGCCCGAGTACCTCGCGGCCCGGCTCGCGCGCCTGTGCTCGGAGATGCTCGTGTCCGCCGAGGCGTCCGCGAACCTCGTCGTGCTGCGCACGCCTCCCGGCGCGGCGAACTACCTCGCGTCGGCGATCGACCACTCCGTGCTCCCGCACGTGCTCGGCTGCATCGCGGGCGACGACACGATCCTCGTCATCGCGCGCGACCCCGACGGCGGCGCCGAGCTCGCGCGCCGCTTCCTCGAGCTGTCCGGGCCCCACGGCGGGCCCGTCCCCGGCACGCCGGACTGACCGCCGTCGGACCATCCCTCGCGCGGCGGACCGCCCTGCGAGACTGGACCCCGGACCCCACCCGCACGTCACAGAAAGAGACCGTCATGACTGAACGCGTCGTGCTCGCCTACTCGGGCGGCCTGGACACGTCGGTGGCCATCGGCTGGATCGCCGAGGCCACGGGCGCCGAGGTCGTCGCCGTCGCGGTCGACGTCGGCCAGGGCGGGGAGGACCTCGAGGTCATCCGGCAGCGCGCCCTCGACTGCGGCGCCGTCGAGGCGTACGTCGCCGACGCGCGCGACGAGTTCGCCGCCGAGTACTGCATGCCCGCGCTGCGCGCGAACGGCCTGTACCTCGACCGCTACCCGCTCGTCTCCGCGATCTCGCGGCCGGTCATCGTCAAGCACCTCGTGCGGGCGGCGCGCCAGTTCGGCGCGACGACCGTCGCCCACGGCTGCACGGGCAAGGGCAACGACCAGGTGCGCTTCGAGGTCGCGACGACGTCGCTCGCGCCCGAGCTCAAGACGATCGCGCCCGTGCGCGACCTCGCGCTCACGCGCGAGAAGGCCATCGAGTACGCCGAGAAGCACTCCCTGCCGATCGCGACGACCAAGCACAACCCGTTCTCGATCGACCAGAACGTGTGGGGCCGCGCGGTCGAGACCGGCTTCCTCGAGGACATCTGGAACGCCCCGACCAAGGACGTCTACAACTACACCGACGACCCGACGTTCCCGCCCGTCGCGGACGAGGTCGTCGTCACGTTCGAGCAGGGCGTCCCGATCGCGCTCGACGGCGTCGCGGTGACGCCGCTGCAGGCGATCCAGGAGATGAACCGCCGCGCGGGCGCCCAGGGCGTCGGGCGGATCGACATCGTCGAGGACCGCCTCGTCGGCATCAAGTCGCGCGAGGTCTACGAGGCTCCGGGCGCGATCGCGCTCATCACCGCGCACCAGGAGCTCGAGAACGTCACCCTGGAGCGCGAGCAGGCCCGCTTCAAGCGCGGCGTCGAGCAGCGCTGGACCGAGCTCGTCTACGACGGCATGTGGTTCAGCCCGCTCAAGCGCTCGCTCGACGTGTTCATCGACGACACGCAGCGGTACGTCTCCGGCGACGTGCGCCTCGTGCTGCACGGCGGACGGGCGACCGTGACCGGCCGCCGCTCGGAGGCGAGCCTGTACGACTTCAACCTGGCGACCTACGACGAGGGCGACTCGTTCGACCAGTCGCAGGCCAAGGGGTTCATCGAGATCTACGGTCTCACCGCGAAGCTCGCCGCCGCGCGCGACGAGAAGTTCGGCAACGGTGTGGACCTCGGGGCAGGAGCACTGTGAGCACGCACGACGACCAGGGCGTCACGGACGCCACCCAGCCCGACGTGACCGCCGCGCCCGGGGACGTGGACCAGGACGCGCCGGCGGGCGGGCGCGTGAGCCTCTGGGGCGGGCGCTTCGCCGGCGGTCCCGCCGACGCGCTCGCCGCGCTGAGCAAGTCGACGCACTTCGACTGGCGCCTCGCGGGCCAGGACGTCGCGGGCTCGAAGGCCCACGCGAAGGTCCTGCACGCTGCGGGCCTGCTCGACGACGACGAGCTCGACGGGATGCTCGCGGCGCTCGAGCGCCTGCGCGAGGACGTCGCGTCGGGCGCGTTCGTCGCGGCCGACGACGACGAGGACGTGCACACCGCGCTCGAGCGCGGGCTCATCGAGCGCGCCGGGCCGGAGCTCGGCGGCAAGCTGCGCGCGGGCCGGTCGCGCAACGACCAGATCGCGACGCTCACGCGCATGTACCTGCGCGACGAGGCGCGCACGATCGCGCGACTCGTGCTCGACGTCGTCGACGCGCTGATCGAGCAGGCCGCCGCGCACCCGGGCGCGGCGATGCCCGGCCGTACGCACCTCCAGCACGCCCAGCCGGTGCTCCTCGCGCACCACCTGCTCGCCCACGCGTGGCCGCTGCTGCGCGACGTCGACCGCTTCATCGACTGGGACGTGCGCGCCGCGCGCTCGCCGTACGGGTCGGGGGCGCTCGCGGGCTCGTCGCTGGGCCTCGACCCGGCGGCCGTCGCCGCCGAGCTCGGGTTCGACGGCCCGGTCGAGAACTCGATCGACGGCACCGCGTCGCGCGACGTCGTCGCGGAGTTCGCGTTCGTCGCCGCGATGCTGGGCGTCGACCTCTCGCGCCTCGCGGAGGAGGTCATCCTCTGGGCGACCAAGGAGTTCGGCTTCGTGCGCCTGCACGACTCCTACTCCACGGGGTCGAGCATCATGCCGCAGAAGAAGAACCCCGACGTCGCCGAGCTCGCGCGCGGCAAGGCGGGCCGCCTCATCGGCGACCTGTCGGGCCTGCTCGCGACGCTCAAGGGCCTGCCGCTCGCGTACAACCGCGACCTGCAGGAGGACAAGGAGCCCGTGTTCGACCAGGTCGACACGCTCGAGGTGCTCCTGCCCGCGTTCTCGGGCATGGTCGCGACGCTCGAGTTCGACACCGACCGCATGGCGTCGCTCGCGCCGCAGGGGTTCTCGCTCGCGACGGACGTCGCCGAGTGGCTCGTGCGCGAGGGCGTGCCGTTCCGTGTCGCGCACGAGGTCGCGGGCGCGTGCGTGCGCGCGTGCGAGGAGCGCGGCATCGAGCTGTGGGACCTCTCGGACGACGACCTCGCGTCGATCTCCGAGCACCTCACGCCGGGCGTGCGCGACGTGCTGAGCGTCGAGGGCTCGCTCGCGTCGCGCGACGCCGTGGGCGGCACCGCCCCGGTGCGGGTCGCCGAGCAGCTCGAGGCCGCGAAGGAGCGCTCGGCCGAGTACCGCTTCTGGGCCCAGGACTGACGGCGCCCGTGCCGAGGGTGCGCGCGTGAGCGTCGACCAGGACGTCCTCGCGGACCTCGTGCGTCGCGTGCGCGACGCCGACCCGCGACTCGGCCCGTCGCACGGCCCGGGCAACGGGCCGGCCGGAGAACGCGCGTCGGGCACCCGGCTCGTGGTGATTGACGGGCCCGCCGGCTCGGGCAAGACCACGCTCGCCGCCCAGCTGGGCGAGGCGCTGCCCGCACAGGTGCTCCACATGGACGACCTGTACGAGGGCTGGCGCGGGCTCGAGCCCGCGTGGAGCCGCCTGGACGAGTGGGTCCTCGCGCCTCTCGCCGCGGGTCGTCCGGGTCGGTACCGCCGGTTCGACTGGACGCTCGACCGCTTCGCCGAGTGGCACGACGTCGCCCCGGCGCCGTACCTGGTCGTCGAGGGGTGCGGGGCGGGTCGCCGCGAGGCGGACGGCGTGGCCGCGCTGCGCCTGTGGGTCGAGGCCCCGGACGACGTGCGCCTGCGCCGGGGGCTCGACCGGGACGGCGAGGACCAGCGCGCGCACTGGCTCGCGTGGATGCTCGACGAGCGTGAGCACTACGCCCGCAACGCCTCGCGCGAGCGCGCGGACGTCGTGCTCGACGGGTGGGGGAACGTCGTGCGCGCGGCGGACCGATGAGCGCCGGCCGCGACGGCGCGTCCGACGCGCAGGTCGAGGCCGCCCGGTCCGCCTGGGACCGCGCCGTCCGGGCGACCGACGGCCTCGCGGCCGGGGTGACGACGTTCGCCGTCGCGGGCTCGGCGACGGCCGTCGTCCTCGCCGCGACCGCCCGCTCGGCGACGCTCTCGACCTGGTTCCTGCTCCCGAGCCGGAGCAGCACCAGGTCGGGAACGTGGTGGGTGTGGGACGTCCCGACCGCCGACGTGTGGTGGATCACCGTGGCCGTCCTGCTGCCGCCCGCGGTCGCGGCGCTCGTCGGTGCGCGGCGGACGCGCCGTCGGCGTGCCGAGATCGAGACGGGGCTGGCCCGCGAGGGCGGACGTCCGCCCGTGGCGGGCTCGCCGGCGTCTCGACCACGACGCGGCGCGCGGAGCGCACCCAGCGCGGCGCAGCGCCGTGCTCGGGAGGCCGCGGCGGCCCGTCGGCGGGTCGTCCGGCAAGGGCGCTGGGTGGAGCGCCGGCGTGCCTACCCGGCACCGCTCGCGCTCGTGAGCGCCGTCGTGGCCGCGACCGCGGGGACGTGGTGGGTCCTCGCCCTCGTCGTCGCCTGGTCCGGCGACGCCGTCCCCGGCCGTCTGCGGAGCCTCGCGGCCGGCTGCTGGGTTCCTGCCACGTGGGTGAGCCTCGCCCTGGTCGCCGTGCTGGCCTGGTACGTGGGTCCCCGCCCGCCGCGGCGGAGCCCGCGCGAGCGCGACGGGGCGTAGATTGCCCACGACGGAAGGTGGTGCGAAGGTGACGGACGCCGTGGCGCAGACGACGGGGACCGGGGAGTCCCGCGCCGTCGGACCGTGGGACGTCCCTGCCCGGGGGTGGTACGCGCGCGACGTCCACGAGGTCGCGCGCGACCTGCTCGGGTCGTTCCTCACCCGCCGCAGCGACGCGGGCGACGTCACCCTGCGGATCACCGAGGTCGAGGCGTACGACGGCGAGCGCGACCCGGGGTCGCACGCCTTCCGTGGCCGCACCGAGCGCAACCGCGCGATGTTCGGCGAGCCCGGCCGGCTGTACGTGTACCGGCACCTCGGGCTGCACCACTGCGTCAACGTCGTGTGCGGGCCGGTCGGCAGTGCGTCCGCCGTCCTGCTGCGCGCGGGCGAGGTGACCGACGGCGTCGACCTCGCCCGGTCGCGGCGGCTCGTCGCCGGGAGGTGCGACTCCGACCGCCAGATCGCGCGGGGTCCTGCGCGCCTCGCCGTCGCGCTCGACCTCGACCTGCGCCAGTACGGCGCGGAGCTCACGGACCCCGACGGGGAGCTCGTGCTGCACCGCCCGTCCGCGGGGCCTCTGCGTCCCGCGATCGCGACCGGTCCGAGGGTCGGGGTCTCGGGCGACGGGGGAGACGGCGACCTCTACCCGTGGCGCTCCTGGCTCGCGGGCGACCCCACGGTCTCGGCCTACCGCCGCGTGAGCGCCCGCGCGCGGTGAGCGCCCGCCCGGTGGGCGGTGGACGTCGGACGCCGCGCGGCACGGCAGACTAGGACACGCTGCCGCACGGCAGCACCGGACGTGCCCGGTCCACGGGTACTCGACGAAGGAGCAGAAGTGAGCGACGTTCTCGACGAGCTGCAATGGCGGGGCCTGGTGGCGCAGTCCACCGACGAGGCCGCGCTGCGCGCCGCGCTGGCCGAGGGCCCGATCACGTACTACTGCGGCTTCGACCCGACGGCACCGAGCCTCCACCACGGCCACCTCGTGCAGCTCGTCGTGCTGCGTCACCTCCAGCTCGCGGGCCACCGCGCCGTGGCGCTCGTGGGCGGGGCGACGGGCATGATCGGCGACCCGCGCCAGTCGGGGGAGCGGGTGCTCAACACCAAGGAGACCGTCGCGGAGTGGACCGAGCGGCTGAAGTCGCAGGTGTCACGCTTCCTCGACTTCGAGGGGGATAACCCCGCCCTCCTCGTGAACAACCTCGACTGGATTTCCGAGCTGTCGGCGATCGACTTCCTGCGCGACGTGGGCAAGCACTACCGCCTCGGCACGATGCTCGCGAAGGACACCGTCGCGCGCCGCCTGCGCTCGGAGGAGGGGATCAGCTTCACCGAGTTCAGCTACCAGATCCTCCAGGGGATCGACTTCCTCGAGCTGTACCGCCGGCACGGCGTGTCCCTCCAGACGGGGGGCAACGACCAGTGGGGCAACCTGCTCTCGGGCGTCGAGCTCATCCGCAAGACCGAGGGGGCGGCCGTGCACGTCCTCACGACGCCGCTCATCACCAAGGCCGACGGGACCAAGTTCGGCAAGACGGAGGGCGGGGCGGTCTGGCTCGCGCCCGACATGATGAGCCCGTACGCCTTCTACCAGTACTGGCTCAACGCCGCGGACGAGGACGTGGTGGGCTGGCTGAAGATCTTCACGTTCCGCACGCGCGAGGAGATCGCCGAGCTCGAGACCGCGGTGCGCGAGCGGCCCGGGGCGCGCGAGGCACAGCGCGCGCTCGCGTCGGACGTGACGACGCTCGTGCACGGGGCGGAGGCGACGGCGTCGGTGATCGCCGCGAGCCAGGCCCTCTTCGGCCGGGGTGAGCTCGCCGGCCTGGACGCGGGAACCCTGGGCGCGGCCGTCGCCGAGCTGCCGCGCACGGCGGCGCAGGTGGGCGACGCGGTCGTCGACCTCTTCGCAGCGTCGGGCCTCGTCGCCTCCAAGGCGGCCGCGCGTCGAGCGGTGGCCGAGGGCGGGGCGTACGTCAACAACGTCAAGGTGACGAGCGAGGACGCCGTCCTCGCGGCGGAGGACCTGCTGCACGGGCAGTTCGCCCTCCTGCGCCGGGGGAAGAAGACGCTCGGTGTCGCCGTCGCGGACTGCGCCGCCGGCTGAGCAGCCGAGTCGGCGTGACGACGAAGGGGCCGGACCGCGTCGAGCGGGACCGGCCCCTTCGTCGTCCCGTCGTGGTGGGAGGACCGCGCGACCCGGCCGTCCCGCGCCGCGAGGGGGCGACCGCGAACCGAGCGTGGCGGGGGAGAAGGGAGCGCACCACACGGATTTGGCACCCGGTCGGAGCGCGTGTAGTGTTCTCGACGTTCGCCCGGCAGGGAGGAACGGACACCGGTTCTCGATCGCACGAGACGGTGGCTGGTCCCCCGGGCGGTCCCCCTCGAGAAGGACACGGAGCCTCGCGCGCCGTGACATGATCGGGGATGCCGGTTCCCCCGGCTCCCTCCGCTCGGATCACCGAGTTGGAGAGGGCGCTGAGGGTCTGGTAGATTAGAGAA
>NZ_JBGNYC010000067.1:0-19513 GCF_051844275.1 Cellulosimicrobium sp. CpK407 | reverse complement strand
GAACCCCCCGGCCGGCCTTGGGGTGTTAGACACCGGTGGCCGGGGCACCGCGCCCGGGCCACCGTCATGACGACGACGGGGTCGTCGGTACCTGCGACGACGCCCACGGTGCCCACGACGCGACGCGCTCGGGCGAGTGCGGTTCGATGGAGTACCGCGACGTGCGCGGGGTCGGCACCGCGAAGAACGCTGCGAAGCACGAGGAGAGGCAGACCGGTGAAGCTGGAGCTGCGCGGGATCACGAAGGTCTTCGGGTCCCTGGTCGCCAACGACCACATCGACCTGGTCATCGAGCCCGGCGAGATCCATGCCCTGCTCGGGGAGAACGGTGCGGGCAAGAGCACGCTCATGAACGTGCTCTACGGGCTGTACGACCCGGACGACGGGCAGATCCTCGTCGACGACGTCCCGGTCCAGTTCACCGGACCCGGCGACGCGATGGCCGCCGGCATCGGCATGGTGCACCAGCACTTCATGCTCGTGCCGGTCTTCTCCGTCGCGGAGAACGTCGCGCTCGGCCACGAGCCCGTCAAGGGCGCCGGCCTCATCGACGCGCGCCGCGCGCGCCGTCTGGTCCAGGAGATCTCCGACCGCTTCGGGTTCGAGGTCAACCCGGACGCGATGGTCGAGGACATCCCGGTCGGCGTGCAGCAGCGCGTCGAGATCATCAAGGCGCTCTCGCGCGACGCGCGTGTGCTCATCCTCGACGAGCCGACGGCCGTGCTCACCCCGCAGGAGACGGACGAGCTCATCGCGATCATGCGCCAGCTCAAGGCGGCGGGGACGTCGATCGTGTTCATCACGCACAAGCTGCGCGAGGTGCGTGCGGTCGCGGACCGCATCACCGTCATCCGCCGCGGCAAGGTCGTGGGCACGGCCGACCCCAGCGCGAGCGAGACCGAGCTCGCGTCCCTCATGGTAGGCCGCTCCGTCTCCCTCGGGGTCGACAAGGCGCCCGCGGCGGCGGGCGACGCCACGTTCCGCGTGGACGACCTCACGGTCATGGACGACGCGGGGACCGCGGTGGTCGACCGGGTGAGCCTGGACGTCGCGCGCGGCGAGATCCTCGTGGTCGCGGGGGTCCAGGGCAACGGGCAGACCGAGCTCACCGAGACGATCGTGGGCCTGCGCAAGCCGGTCGCGGGCTCGATCCGCCTCGACGACAGGGAGCTCGTGGGCCGCAGCGTCTCCCAGGTGCTCGAGGCGGGCGTGGGCTACGTGCCCGAGGACCGCAGCACCGACGGGATCATCGGGACGTTCTCCGTCGAGGAGAACCTCGTCCTGGACCTCGTGACGTCGCCGCCGTACTCGCGGGGCGGGGCGCTCGCCCGCGGGACCATCCGCGACAACGCGGAGCAGCGCATCGTCGAGTTCGACGTGCGCACGCAGTCCGTCGAGACGCCCGCCGGGACGCTCTCGGGCGGCAACCAGCAGAAGGTCGTCCTGGCGCGCGAGATGTCCCGCCCCCTGCGCCTGCTCATCGCGTCGCAGCCGACGCGCGGGCTCGACGTGGGCTCGATCGAGTTCGTCCACCAGCGCATCGTCTCGGAGCGCGACAACGGGACGCCCGTGATCATCGTGTCGACCGAGCTCGACGAGGTGCTCGCGCTCGCCGACCGGATCGCCGTCATGTACCGCGGTCGCGTCGTCGGGGTCGTCCCCGGCGACACGGACCGCGACGTCCTCGGCCTCATGATGGCCGGGGTCCCGCTCGAGGAGGCCGTCGTGCAGGCCGCCGAGCACCACACGACCCTCGGCGAGGCGGACGCCCTCGCCGAGGACGCGCCGTCGGACGTCGCGCAGGCCGCGGACGCCGCCCGCGAGGAGGAGATCCAGTGACCCAGCAGGCAACGCCCGACGACGCGGCGGCGCTCCCGCCGACGCCGGCGCCTCCCAGCGACACCCCGACGGCGGAGACGCCCGCGGGCCAGAACGTCCTGCGCGAGATGCTCGAGAGCAGCTGGCTGGTCTCGCTGCTCGCGATCGTGGCCGCGCTGGTCCTCGGTGGCGTCCTCATCGCGGCGGCCGACCCGGCGGTCCAGGAGGCGGCGACCTACTTCTTCGCCCGCCCCTCGGACTTCTTCGCCGCGGTGTGGAACGCCGTGTTCGGCGCGTACAGCGCCCTGTTCCAGGGCGCCGTCATCAACTTCCAGGCACCCGACCTCGCCCGCGCGCTGCGGCCCCTCACCGAGACCATGACCGTGGCGACGCCGCTCATCCTCGCGGGCCTCGGCCTCGGCATCGGCTTCCGCGCGGGCCTGTTCAACATCGGTGCCCAGGGGCAGATCATCCTCGGCGGCATCTTCGCCGGCTTCATCGGCTTCACGTTCGCGCTGCCCCCGGGTCTGCACCTCTTGCTCGCCGTGCTCGGGGCGGCGCTCGGCGGGGCGATCTGGGCGAGCATCGCCGGCGTGCTCAAGGCCCGCACCGGGGCGCACGAGGTGATCGTCACGATCATGCTCAACAACATCGCGATCTACCTCGTCGCGTACCTGCTCACCACCCCGGCGTTCCAGCGCCCGGGGAGCAGCAACCCGATCAGCCCGCCGATCCCCGGCACCGCGACGTTCCCGCTGCTGCTCGGCGAGGGCTTCCGCCTCCACCTGGGTTTCGTCCTCGCGCTCCTCATGGCCGTGGGCGTCTGGTGGCTCATGGAGCGCTCGACGCTCGGCTTCCGCTTCCGCGCGGTCGGCGAGAACCCCCACGCCGCGCGCACCGCGGGCATGTCCGTGCCGTGGACGACCGTCTGGGTCATGGCCATCGCGGGCGCGCTCGCCGGCCTCGCGGGCAGCGCCCAGGTGCTCGGCACGGAGAAGGTGCTCACCGCGGGCGTCGCGGCGAGCTTCGGCTTCGACGCGATCACGGTCGCCCTGCTCGGCCGGTCCCGCCCGCTCGGCACGGTCCTCGCGGGTCTCCTCTTCGGTGCGCTGCGCGCGGGCGGCTTCGCGATGCAGGCGCGGACCGGGACGCCGATCGACATCGTGCTCGTCGTCCAGTCCCTCATCGTGCTCTTCATCGCCGCCCCGCCGCTCGTGCGGGCGATCTTCCGCCTGCCGACGCCGGGCGGCCCGACGCGGGCCGAGCGCCACGCCGCGAGGCAGCGCGCGAAGGCGGCCACGACCACCACGACGACGCAGGAGGCCGGAGCATGAGCACCGCGACCACCACCCCGGCGCCGGCCGCCGCGCCGGAGCGCGCGGCCAAGCCGCTGCCGCCCATCAGCTGGAAGGCACCGATCGCCTACGCGGTCATCGGCCTGCTGTCGCTGGTCTTCTTCGCGCTGCTGCCCGCCGGTGGGCACCAGACGACGTTCCGCCTCTCCACGGCGAACGACTTCTTCCAGATCGAGCCGGTCACGGTGAGCTCGACCGGGGCGGCGCTGTTCCTGTCGATCCTCGCGCTCCTCCTGGCGGGCCTGTCGTTCTGGGCCGCGCGCGACCGCCGCAAGGTCGGCATCTGGCTGCCGATCGTGTTCGGCGTCGCCGTCGTCTTCGCGTTCCTGTGCTGGGCCGGCGCGGGCAAGTCCGCGATCCCGCTCACGGGCCTGCTCCAGGGCTCGCTGTTCCTCGCGGTCCCCCTCGTGTTCGGCGCGCTCTCGGGCGTGCTGTGCGAGCGCGTCGGCATCATCAACATCGCGATCGAGGGGCAGCTCCTCGCCGGGGCGTTCCTCGCCGCGGTCGTCGCCTCGCTCACCTCCTCCGCGTACGCGGGCCTCATCGCGGCACCGATCGCGGGCGCCCTCGTGGGCGTGCTGCTCGTGATCTTCTCGGTGAAGTACTGGGTGAACCAGATCATCGTCGGCGTCGTGCTCAACGTGCTCGTGGTCGGCGTGACGAGCTACCTGTACTCGACGGTCCTCACCGAGGACTCGGCGACGTGGAACTCGCGCCACCCGCTGCCGGTCATCGAGATCCCGGTGCTGTCGCAGATCCCGGTCGTGGGCCCGGTGCTCTTCCGCCAGACCCTGCTCGTCTACATCATGTACGTCGTCGTGATCCTGCTCCAGATCTTCCTCTTCCGGAGCCGGTGGGGCCTGCGCCTGCGCGCGGTCGGCGAGCACCCCAAGGCCGCCGACACCGTGGGCATCAAGGTCAACGCGACCCGCGTGCGCAACACGATCCTCGGCGGAGCGGTCGCCGGCCTCGGCGGCGCGTTCTTCACGGTCGCTGCAGGTCTCGCGTTCGGCAAGGAGATGACGGGCGGCAAGGGCTTCATCGCCCTCGCGGCCATGATCCTCGGGCGGTGGAACCCGGTCGGCGCGCTCGTCGCGGCGCTCCTGTTCGGGTTCTCGGACAACCTCCAGACGGTGCTCGGCATCGTGGGCACGCCGATCCCGAGCCAGATCATGCTCATGACGCCGTACGTCGTGACGATCTTCGCCGTCGCCGGTCTCGTCGGGCGCGTGCGCCCGCCGGCCGCCGAGGGCATCCCCTACGTGAAGTGAGGCCGCGGTGCCGATGACAGACCTGCCGAACGCGCACGACGCCGAGCCCCGACCGGGTGAGGGGACGGACCAGGGCGGGACCGGCGTCGGGCCGGACGTCGACTGGGACGCGCTGCGTGACGCCGCGCGCGGGATCATGACTCGCGCGTACGCCCCCTACTCCGGCTTCCCGGTGGGCGCCGCCGCGCTCGTGGACGACGGGCGCGTCGTCGTCGGGTGCAACGTCGAGAACGCCGCGTACGGCGTGACGCTGTGCGCCGAGTGCTCGCTCGTGAGCTCGCTCGTCGGGACGGGCGGGGGCCGCCTCGTGGCGTTCGCGTGCGTGGACCGGCACGGGGCGACGCTCATGCCGTGCGGGCGCTGCCGGCAGCTCCTGTGGGAGCACGGGGGGCCCGACCTGCTGGTCGACACCGTGCGTGGTATCAAGACGATGAGGGACGTGCTGCCCGACGCCTTCGGGCCCGAGGATCTGGAGGAGCGGTCGTGACCAGCGACGACGTGACCCCGCAGGGTGGCGGGACCGAGGACCAGGACGCGACGGCGGAGGCGCTCGTCGGGGCCGGGGGCGAGGACGCGGGCGCAGACGGCGAGGGGCCGGCGCCCGAGCCGTTCGACGCCGTCGACGTCATCCGGACCAAGCGCGACGGTGCGCGGCTCGACGCCGCGCAGATCGACTGGGTGATCGACGCCTACACGCGAGGCGTCGTCGCCGAGGAGCAGATGGCCGCTCTCGCGATGGCGATCTACCTCAACGGCATGGACCGGACCGAGATCGGCCGCTGGACGCAGGCGATGATCGCCTCGGGCGAGCGGATGGACTTCTCGGGGCTCTCGCGCCCGACGGCGGACAAGCACTCGACCGGGGGCGTGGGGGACAAGATCACGCTGCCGCTCGCGCCGCTCGTCGCGGTGTACGGCGTCGCGGTGCCGCAGCTCTCCGGTCGCGGCCTCGGGCACACGGGCGGCACGCTCGACAAGCTCGAGGCGATCCCGGGGTGGCGCGCGGCGCTCACCAACGAGCAGATGATGAACGCGCTCGAGCACGTCGGCGCGGTGATCTGCCAGGCGGGCTCCGGTCTCGCGCCCGCGGACCGTCTCCTGTACGCGCTGCGCGACGTCACGGGCACGGTCGAGTCCATCCCGCTCATCGCGAGCTCGATCATGAGCAAGAAGATCGCGGAGGGCACGGGCGCGCTCGTCCTCGACGTCAAGGTCGGCTCCGGCGCGTTCATGAAGGAGCTCGACTCGGCGCGCGAGCTCGCCCGGACCATGGTCGACCTCGGGACCGACGCCGGCGTCCGCACGGTCGCGCTGCTCACGGACATGTCGACGCCGCTCGGCCTCACCGCGGGCAACGCGCTGGAGGTGCGCGAGTCCGTCGAGGTGATGCAGGGCGCCGGACCCCAGGACGTCGTCGACCTCACGGTCGCGCTCGCGCTGGAGATGCTCGCCGGGGCGGGCCGGCCGCAGGACGAGGACGACGTGCGGCACGCGCTCGTGGGCGGTCGCGCGCTCGACAAGTGGCGCGAGATGATCGCCGAGCAGGGCGGCGACTCGCGGGCCCCGCTGCCGGTCGCGCGCGAGCGCGAGCACGTCGTCGCCGACCGCGACGGCGTGCTCGAACGGCTCGACGCGTACGCCGTCGGGGTCGCCGCGTGGCGGCTGGGCGCGGGCCGCGCGCGCAAGGAGGACCCGGTGCAGGCGGGCGCGGGCGTCGAGCTGTTCGCCAAGCCCGGCGACCCGGTGCGCAAGGGTCAGCACCTCATGACGCTGCACACCGACACCCCGGAGCGCTTCGAGCGGGCCGTTCAGGCGCTCGAGGGGGCGTGGGGGATCGCAGACCCGGGGACCGTCGTCGAGCGCCGGCCCGTCGTCCTGGACCGCGTCGACTGAGCGTGGCACCCGACGAGCCGGAGGCCGAGCCGGCGGACACGCGTCGGCCGCGCTCCGTCTACGGGGTCGGGTCCGAGCCCGACGCGCGGTTCAGCCTCGCCAACGAGCGGACGGCGCTCGCGTGGGTGCGCACGGGCCTCGGCCTGGTCGCGGGCGGCGTCGCGCTGACGTCCTTCGCGACGTTCGCCGACATGCCGGGCGTCCTCGACGTCGTCGCCGGCGTCGCGTGCCTCGTGGGTGCCGGGTTCGCGGGCTACGCGCTCGTCTCCTGGCGCCGCAACGAGCGCGCGCTGCGCCTGCGTCGGCGGCTGCCCGCCCCGAGCGGGCTGCCCGTGCTCGTGGTGGGGGTCGTGGTCCTCGCGCTGCTGCTCGCGGGCTACGCCGTGGGTTCGGCGAGCGGGCCGTGAGCACGCCGCCGGGGGAGGTGCCCTCGCCGCCGGTCCGGGACGAGGGGATGCAGCCGGAGCGCACGGCGCTCGCGTGGCAGCGGACGGTGCTCGGCGTGGTCGTGGGGGCGCTGCTGCTCGCGGGCGCGGGGCTCCGCTCCGGGTCGACGGTCACGGTGTGCGCGGCGGTCGCCGTCGGCGTGCTGGCGCTCGTGCCCGCCGTCCTGCGGCCCCCCACCGGCGGGCTGCCCGGCCACGGGCGGCTGTACTCGTGGTCCTTCCTGGTGCGCGTCGCGAGCCTCGTCGTCGTGCTGGCCGTCGTGGGTGCCGCCTGGGCGCTCGGCCGGGCGCTGGGAGCGGCATGACCCTCCGGGGTGCGCTCGGCGCGCTGCGGGTCACGGACCTCGCGCGGCTCGTTCCCGCGCGGGCGGTGCCGCAACCACCGCCCGGCGGCGTCTACCGGCCCGACGGCGGGACGGACCGTGCGCTCGACCTCGCCCGGCGCGCGGGCCACCCCGAGCACCGGGTGCGCGCGCTCGCCAGCACGCTCGGTGCGCTCGACCCGAGGACGCGGCGCGCCGTCGTCGACCCGTTGGGTCGCGCGGACCCCGGGCCGAGCGGTCCACGCGACCGCCGGTCCCGGCCGCTCGAGCTCGGCGGGGAGCCGGCGCGCCAGACCGACGCGACGACGTGCGGCTCGGCCGTGCTCGGGCTGCTCGCCGCGGCGGGCGACCCGGTGCTCGCGCTGTGGCTCGTCACGGGGTTGCGCCCGGGTGACGACGGCGGGCCGGGCGGCCGGCCCCGTGCGGGAGGCGCGTCGCGGTTCGGGGAGCTGCAGCGGGTGCTGAAGCGCCGGACCAACCGCGCCGCTCTCGGCCCCCTGCCGTGGCCAGCGTCCCTCGGGACGCCGCCGTGGGGCGCCGCGCGGACCGCGCGGCACGCGGACGTGCGGTACGTCGAGCGCGTCGTCGCGGGAGACCGCGAGGACGACCCCGTGGTCCGGGCCGCCCTCGCCGCGGCGGCGCGCGGCGTCCCCGTCCCGCTCTTCACCGGGGGCGACCTCGCCCTCGGCGTCGCGACCGCCGTGCCGCGACACGTCGTGCTGCTCACCGACGCCGACGACGGCACCGACGCCGACGCGCGGGCGCGGCGGTGCCGGGTCTACGAGCCGTCGTCGGGCACCGTGCACGACCTCGACGCGGCCGCCCTGCTCGACGGCGCGCGGTCGCCCGAGGTGCGTCGTGCCCTCGGAGGCTGGCCGCACCTCTGCTGGGCGCTCCTGCCCGCCGTCGGCCGGGCTGGCGAGGCCCCGCACCCGGCGAGAGGATGAAGACGGCCGCCACGGCCGTGGCGCGCCGAGTCGTCAGGTGAGGAGTCGCGATGAGCACCGTGCCCGGGAACGACGCGTGGCGGGACGCCGGCCTGGTCGAGCAGGACGAGGAGGTCGTGAGCCTGGTCGAGGAGTCGGAGGACGACGGCCCGGGCGTCGACGACGCCGAGCACGAGAGCGACGAGTACCGTCCGCGCACCCCGCGACCCGACCTCGAGGGGGAGGCGAACGAGGCCGACGTCGTCGAGCAGGCGTCCGCCGTGCCGGGCGAGGAGGACGACTACGCCTGACCGGACCGGGGCGCCCGGCCGTTCGGCGCGAGCGAGGGCGTACCGGCCGGTACCGTGAGCGCATGACCACCGAGAACGCCCCCCTGACGGTCGACGTCATCCGCTCGCTGCCCAAGGTCGTGCTCCACGACCACCTCGACGGGGGGCTGCGCCCCGCCACGATCCTCGAGCTCGCCGCCGACGTCGGGCACCAGCTCCCCGCGGGCGACGCCGAGTCCCTCGGAGCGTGGTTCGCCGAGTCGGCCGACTCGGGCTCCCTCGTGCGCTACCTCGAGACGTTCGACCACACGATCGCCGTGATGCAGACGCGCGACGCGCTCGCGCGGGTGGCGCGCGAGGCGGTGCTCGACCTCGCGCGCGACGGCGTCGTGTACGCCGAGCAGCGGTGGGCGCCCGAGCAGCACCTCCAGCGGGGGCTGACCCTCCAGGAGACGGTGGACGCCGTGCAGTCCGGCATCGAGCAGGGCGTCGCCGAGGCCGCCGCGGAGGGCCGGACGATCCGCGTCGGGCAGCTCGTCACCGCGATGCGCCACGCCGACCGGTGGCAGGAGATCGCCGAGCTCGCCGTCGCGAACCGCGCGAACGGCGTCGTCGGGTTCGACATCGCGGGTGCCGAGGACGGCTTCCCGCCGTCGCGCCACCCCGAGATCTGGCGCTACCTCGCCGACCAGAACTTCCCCGTCACCATCCACGCGGGCGAGGCCGCCGGTCCGGCGTCGATCGCCGAGGCCGTGCACCTCGGGCAGGCGAGCCGCATCGGTCACGGCGTGCGCATCGTCGAGGACATCACGTTCGACCCGGAGTTCCCGCACAGCACCGAGGGCGAGCCGGGTACGGCCGCGCTCGGCCTGCTCGCGCACTGGGTGCGCGACCACCAGATCCCGCTCGAGCTGTGCCCGTCGTCCAACGTGCAGACCGGGGCGGCGACGTCGGTCGCGGACCACCCGATCACCCGGCTCAAGGAGCTCGACTTCGCGGTCACGCTCAACACCGACAACCGGCTCATGTCGCGCACGACGATGACGCAGGAGATGGCGCTCCTCGTCGAGCACGCCGGGTGGACGATCGACGACCTCGCCGACGTCACGATGACCGCCGCGTGGAGCGCGTTCGTCCACCACGACGAGCGCCGCGCGCTCGTCGACGACGTGATCCTGCCGGGCTACCAGGAGGTCCAGGGCGCGCAGCTCTGAGCAGACCTGCCGACCCGCCCGGGTCGCCGAAACATGACTGTGGTGCCGTGATCGACGCGATCACGGCACCACCGTCGTGCTCGGCCGGGGGTCAGACGCCCTTCGGGTGCCAGACCGTCTTGGTCTCGGTGAACGCGAGGATGCGCTGGGGGCGCGGCGCCTCGGTCCAGTCGGGCTCGGCGTCGTCGCCGCGGCGGCCGACGGCGGGGCGCAGGACGCGCTTGACCGAGTCCGCGGCGGCGGCCTCGAGCTCGCCCCACGCGACGCCCTCGGCACCCACGGCGCCCGCGAGGTCGATCGCGTTGACGTCGAGGTGCGACGCGAGCGGGGGAGCGAGCTCCTGGGTGAAGCCCGTGAGGACGTTCACGACGCCGCCCGGGACGTCCGACGTCGCGAGCACCTCGGACAGCGTGACCGCCGGGATCGGGCGCTGCTCGCTCGCGACGACGATCACGGCGTTGCCCGTGACGAGCGGCGGCACGATCGTCGAGACGAGGCCGAGCAGCGACGAGCGCTGCGGCGCGAGGACGACGACGACGCCCGTCGGCTCGGGCGACGACAGGTTGAAGTACGGCCCGGCGACCGGGTTGGCGGAGCCGGCGACCTGCGCGACCTTGTCCGTCCAGCCCGCGTACCAGACCCAGCGGTCGATCGCCTCGGAGACGGCGACCTCGGCCTGGCGCGCGGTGAGGCCCTCGCCCGCGACGACCTCCGCGACGAACTGCTCGCGGCGCCCCTCCAGCATCTCCGCGACGCGGTAGAGCACCTGACCGCGGTTGTACGCCGTCGCCCCGGCCCACTTCGCCTGCGCGGCGCGTGCGGCCACGACGGCCTCGCGCGCGTCCTTGCGCGAGCCCTGCGCGACGTTCGCGAGGAACCGGCCCTTGGTGTCCGTCACCTCGTACGTGCGCCCCGACTCGCTGCGGGGGAACTTTCCGCCGACGTAGAGCTTGTACGTCTTGCGCACGCCCAGGCGCTCGGGCGCCGTGCGGTTCGCGGTGGGCGACTTCGTCGTGCGGGCCATCAGTAGGTGCTCCCCTCGATCAGGTAGGGCGCCAGGCCGTGCCGGCCACCCTCGCGTCCGTAGCCCGACTCCTTGTAGCCGCCGAACGGGCTGGTCGGGTCGAACCGGTTGAACGTGTTGGACCACACGACGCCCGCACGGAGCTGGTCGGCCATCCAGAGGATGCGCGACCCCTTCTCGGTCCAGATCCCCGCGGACAGGCCGTACGGGGTGTTGTTCGCCTTGGCCACGGCCTCGGCGGGGGTGCGGAAGGTCAGGACGCTCAGCACCGGGCCGAAGATCTCCTCGCGCGCGATGCGGTGCGCTGCGGAGACGCCCGTGAACAGGGTCGGCGCGAACCAGTACCCCGACGACGGCAGCTCGCAGTCCGGGCTCCAGCGCGTAGCGCCCTCCGCGGTGCCGGCGTCGGTGAGCTCGGTGATCCGCGCGAGCTGCTGGGGCGAGTTGATCGCACCGACGTCGGTGTTCTTGTCCATCGGGTCGCCGACGCGCAGCGTGCCGAGGCGGGCCTTGAGCCGGTCCACGAGCTCCTCGGCGACCGACTCCTGCACGAGCAGGCGCGACCCCGCGCAGCACACCTGGCCCTGGTTGAAGAAGATGCCGTTGACGATGCCCTCGATCGCCTGGTCGATCGGCGCGTCGTCGAACACGATGTTCGCGGCCTTGCCGCCGAGCTCGAGCGTCGCGTGCTTGCGCGTGCCCGCGATCTCCTGCGCGATGCGCTTGCCGACCGGGGTCGAGCCCGTGAACGCGATCTTGTCGACGTCCGGGTGGTTGACCAGGGCCGAGCCCGTGGCACGCGCGCCGGTCACGATGTTGACGACGCCGGCCGGCAGCTCGGCCTGGCGGAGCAGGTCCGCGAACAGGAGCGCGGTCAGCGGCGTGGTCTCCGCGGGCTTGAGGACCACCGTGTTCCCCGTCGCGAGCGCGGGGGCGATCTTCCACGCGAGCATGAGCAGCGGGAAGTTCCACGGGATGACCTGCGCGGCGACGCCGTGCGGGCGCGGGTCGGGGCCGTAACCCGCGTGCTCGAGCTTGTCGGCCCAGCCCGCGTAGTAGAAGAAGTGCGCCGCCGCCGTCGGGACGTCGACGTCGCGCGACTCGCGGATCGGCTTGCCGTTGTCGAGCGTCTCGAGCACCGCGAACTCGCGCGAGCGCTCGGCGAGCAGGCGCGCGATGCGGAACAGGTACTTCGCGCGCTCGCGGCCCGGCATGGGGCCCCACACCTTCTCCTGCGCGCGGCGCGCGGCGCGGACGGCGCGGTCGACGTCCTCCTCGGTCGCCTCCGCGACCTCGGCGAGGACCTCCTCCGTGGCGGGGTTGACGGTCTTGAACGAGCCGGAGTCCGACGCCGGCGTGAACTCGCCGTCGATGAAGAGGCCGTACGACGACGCGATGTCGACGACGGCGCGCGACTCGGGGGCCGGCGCGTACTCGAACGGCGAGCCGGCCGTGCTAGCTGTGGTGGTCATGGTGTCCTTCAGTCCGGCTCAGTCGACGGTCACGTAGTCGGGGCCCCAGTAGGTGCCGGTGGCGAGCTTGTTGCGCTGCATGAGCACGTCGTTGAGCAGCGACGACGCCCCGAACCGGAACCAGTCGGGGTCGAGCCAGTCGCCGCCCGCGGTCTCGTTGACCGCGACGAGGTACTTGATGGCGTCCTTCGACGTGCGGATGCCGCCCGCGGGCTTGACCCCGATCGGGACGCCGGTGAGGGCACGGAAGTCGCGCACGGCCTCGAGCATGACGATCGTCACCGGGAGCGTCGCGGCGGGGGAGACCTTGCCGGTGCTCGTCTTGATGAAGTCGGCGCCCGCGAGCATCGCGAGCCACGACGCGCGGCGCACGTTGTCGTACGTGGCGAGCTCGCCCGTCTCGAGGATGACCTTGAGGTGCGCGTGGTGGCCGTTCGCCCGGCACTCCTCGCGCACGGCGACGATGTCCTCGTAGACCTGGGCGTAGCGTCCCGAGAGGAAGGCGCCGCGGTCGATGACCATGTCGATCTCGTCCGCGCCGGCCTCGACGGCGTCGCGCGTGTCCGCGAGGCGCACCGCGCGGCTCGCGCGGCCCGACGGGAACGCGGTCGAGACGGCGGCGACCTTGACGCCGGTCCCGGCGAGGGCCTCCACGGCGACGGGGACGAGGTCGTTGTACACGCACACGGCGGCTGCCGACGGGCACGTCGGGTCGGCGGGCTCGGGGCGCACGGCCTTCGCGGCGAGCGCCCGTACCTTGCCGGGCGTGTCCGCGCCCTCGAGCGTCGTGAGGTCGACCATGCGGATGATCGTGTCGAGCGCCCAGGCCTTGGACGTCGTCTTGATCGACCGGGTGCCCAGGGCGGCCGCGCGGCCGTCGGCGCCGACCTTGTCGACGCCCGGCAGCCCGTGCAGGTAGCGGCGCCAGGCGGTGTCGTCGAGGAGGGCGGAACCCGTCACGGAGCGCGCGAGATCGGCGATCTCGGCAGCGGACCGGTCGGCCGAACCCGGGGTCGCCGGGGCCGCTCCGGTACCCGCCCGGCCGGTCTGCGCGACCGACGTCGGTGTCGTTGTGCTCATCGCCCCAGGTTACCCGCCGGTACGCCTCGGTGAGCCGACCGGGCGGAGGCTCCGGTGCCGGCCCCGGAGTCAGGCGACGGGTTCGGCGCTGTCGAGGAACCACCAGTGCTTGTCGCTGCGCTCGCACTCCGCGACCATCGCGCGCTCGATCACCTTGCCTCGGGACCCGTCAGCGTGAACGAGCCACTGCAGGGGCTTGTTGTAGAAGCGAAGGCCGCCTCGGCAGGTCGGGCACTCCCCGGTGAACCGCGCGAGCCCGAGCCGATGGTTCCATCCCGTCAGAGCGGGAAGGAAAGATGGCCCGACGTGCTGAGTCTCGTGTTTCGCGACCCGTCGTAGCGCGAGGGCGACGATCGCACCGGCGGTGCACACGAGGAACACTGCTAGTGCCCACGGTTCGGTCGAGGGAGCCAGGCGACCAGCGTTCAGCGACCGGATCAGCGGCGCGAACACCGATGCCCCGCCGGCGAGCGAGACGATCCCGAGCACGAGGCTGGCCCAGCCCAGAACCGACTGGGTGAGCGGGCTCGCCCAGTGCCACTTGACGGTGTACCTCGCCGACGGCTCGTCAGGAACTGACGGGGCAACGGTGATGTCGCCGCCCGCCTGATAGATCGAACCGGTGACCCGGGCCTCGTGGACGCTGTTCGCCGTCCCGGCCGGCCCTGTGACGAGCGGGGTACCGCAGCTGTTGCAGAACCGCGCCTGCTCGTCCTGCGCCTGTCCGCACGATCGGCATGTCATCATCTCGTCCCCCTACGACGGCATCGTGAACTCGCAGAGGATTCTGTCGTGCGGCACTGACATCGCCTCCATGGCGAGGCTCTGCCCCGCCATCGTGGCCGGTCGCACGCTGCAGCGGGCGAACGCTCGTGGGCGGGACCTCTAGATGCCCAGCGCCTTCTGCATGTCGGCCTTGACGCGGTCGAGGCGGTCGCGCGCGGCGGCGCGGGCCGCCGTGAGGTCGGCGTGCGACGCGTCGGGGGCGACGGGCAGCACGACCTCGAGGTAGCACTTCACCTTGGGCTCGGTGCCGCTCGGGCGGACGATGACGCGCGTGCCGTCGGCGGTGAGGATCCGCACGCCGTCGGTGGGCGGCAGGCCGTCGAGGCCGGCGGACAGGTCGGCGACGTCCGAGACGCCGGCACCCGCGAGCGTGCGCGGGGGAGCGGCCCGCAGGTGCGTCATCGTCTCGCCGATGCGGTCGAGATCGGTGAACCGCGCGGAGAGCTGGTCGCTCACGTGGAGGCCGTGCCGGCGCGCCAGGTCGTCGAGCGCGTCGACGAGCGAGCGGCCCTCCGCCTTGAGGCGGTTGGCGAGCTGTGCGACGAGCAGCGCGGCGCTGATCCCGTCCTTGTCCCGGACGTGCGCGGGGTCGACGCAGTAGCCGAGCGCCTCCTCGTACCCGAAGACGAGCCCGTCGACGCGCGAGATCCACTTGAAGCCGGTGAGCGTCGTCGCGAAGCCGAGGCCGTGCGCGGCGGCGATCTTCCCGAGCAGTCGCGAGGACACGACCGAGCACGCGAGCACCCCGCCGGCGGCGCCGGACGCCGCGACGCGCCGCGCGACGTCGTCGCCGAGCAGCGCCCCGACCTCGTCGCCGTGCAGCGTGCGCCACCCGTTGGAGCGGGCGGTCTCCGCGCCCTGGTACGTCCCGACGCGCGGGTCGAACACCGCGACCGCGCAGCGGTCGGCGTCGGGGTCGTTGGCGAGCACGACGTCGGCCGCGGAGTCCTGCGCGACGGCGAGCGCGAGGTCCATCGCGCCCGGCTCCTCGGGGTTGGGGAACGCGACGGACGGGAAGTCGGGGTTCGGGTCGAGCTGCTCCTCGACCGGGACCACGGTCGTGAAGCCCGCGTCGCGCAGCACGTGCGCGACCGTCTCGCCGCCCACGCCGTGCAGCGCGGTGGTGACGACCTTGAGCCGGCGAGGGGCGCCGTCCGACAGCGCGAGGACCGCGCGGACGTAGGCGCCGACGACCTCCTGGTCCAGGACGGTCCAGCCCCCGCTCGCGCGCGGGACCGACCGTGCCGGGCCGACGGCCGCGATCGCGGCGGCGATGCGCGCGTCGTAGGGAGGGACGATCTGGGCGCCCTGGCCCGAGTCCGTGACGACCCGTCCGCCGAGGTAGACCTTGTACCCGTTGTCGGCCGGCGGGTTGTGGCTCGCGGTGACCATGACGCCCGCGTCCGCGCCGAGGTGGCGCACGGCGAACGCGAGGACCGGCGTCGGGAGCGCCGAGGGCAGGACGAGGACGTCCAGGCCCGCCGCGGTGAGCACGGCCGCGCTGTCGACGGCGAACGTGCGCGAGCGGTGCCGGGCGTCGAACCCGACGACGACGCGCGGGCGGGCCGCGCCACCGGCGCCCGCGGGGCCGAGCGCGTCGAGCAGGTAGGCCCCGAGCCCCGCCGCCGCGCGGATCACGACGGCGCGGTTCATGCGGTGCGGGCCGGCGGCCATGCGCCCGCGCAGCCCGGCGGTCCCGAACTCCAGCGGGCCGGAGAACCGGTCCTGCAGCTCGGTGAGGGCTGCGACGCGCACGTCGTGCTGGCGCGGGTCGGGCGAGTCGGCCAGGTCGAGGAGGTGCCGGAGCTCGTCCTGGTCGCCTGCGTCGACGTCGTCGTCGATCCACGCGGCGACGCGCTCGAGGAACGCGCCGCGGTCGGTCCCCGGGTCGAACGTCGGGTCGTCGGCAGGGTCGGTCCGGTACCCGGCGGTGCGGTCCGTCATGTCACACCAGCTTCGCGATGTCGGCCAGGAGTGCGCTGATCCGGGGCCCCGCGGCCTGGCCGGCCTCGATGACCTCGGCGTGGGAGAGCGGCGTCGGGCTGATCCCGGCGGCGAGGTTCGTCACGAGCGAGACGCCGAGCACCTCCAGGCCGCAGTGGCGGGCGGCGATGGCCTCGAGCGTCGTGGACATGCCGACCAGGTCGGCGCCGAGGATCCCCGCCATCCGCACCTCGGCGGGAGTCTCGTAGTGCGGCCCGGGGAACTGCGCGTACACGCCCTCCGGGAGGGTCGGGTCGACGCGGTGCGCGAGCTCGCGCAGGCGCGGCGAGTAGACGTCGGTGAGGTCCACGAACGTCGGGCCCTCCAGCGGGCTGCGGGCCGTGAGGTTGATGTGGTCGGAGAGCAGCACCGGCGTGCCCGCTCCCCAGTCCTGGTTCAGTCCGCCGCACCCGTTCGTGAGGATGAGCGTCTCCGCGCCCGTCGCGGCGGCCGTGCGCACGCCGTGCACGACGGCGCGCACGCCCTTGCCCTCGTACAGGTGCGTGCGCGAGCCGAGCACGAGCGCGTGCCGGACGGAGCCGTCCGCACGCTCGACCCGGATCGACCGCGTCACCGAGAGGTGGCCCGCGACGGCAGGGGCGGAGAAGCCCGGGATCTCGTGCGTGGGGACCTCCGCGACGACGTCGCCCAGGAGCTCCGCGGCCCCGCCCCACCCCGAGCCCAGCACGAGCGCCATGTCGTGGCCCTCGACCCCCGTGGCCTCGGCGATGTGGTCGGCGGCGGCCCGCGCCACGAGGAACGGGTCGGTGGCGGGGTCGTCGAGCGGGGGTGTGCTCGCAGGCGTCGTCGTCATGGACGCAAGGCTAGTCCGTCCCCGGGCGCCCGACCCGACGAGCGGCGACGCCGCCGCACGGCCCTGACCGGCGCCGTCGTCTCGCATGCTGACACCGCGGGACGCGACGGCCTGACAGAATGTCCGGCGTGACGCACGCGAGCATCGACCATCAGGCCACCCGCATCGTCGTCCTCGGAGGCGGGCCCGGCGGCTACGAGGCCGCTCTCGTCGCCCGCCGGCTCGGCGCCGACGTGACCGTCGTCGAACGCCAGGGCCTGGGCGGCGCGGCCGTGCTCACGGACGTCGTCCCCTCCAAGACCCTCATCGCGACCGCCGACTGGATGACCATCGCGGAGCGCGCCGCCGAGCTCGGGATCCGCCTGCCCGTCGACACCGCCAAGGCCCAGCACCCCGCCATGCGCCGGCACATCGTCGACCTCGAGGCCGTGAACACGCGCGTCATGGCGCTCGCGGCGGCGCAGTCCGCGGACATCCACGCGCGGCTGGAGCGCGAGGGCGTGCGCGTCGTCATCGGCGAGGGTCGCCTCGACGGCCCCGAGCGCGTCGTCGTCGACGCGCCCGACGGCGCCGACGGCCCCCTCGAGCTCGACGCCGACGTGATCCTCCTCGCGGTCGGTGCGACGCCGCGCGTCCTGCCGACGGCGCAGCCCGACGGCGAGCGCATCCTCACCTGGACCCAGCTCTACAACCTGTCCGAGCTGCCGGAGCGGCTCATCGTCGTCGGGTCCGGCGTCACCGGCGCCGAGTTCGCGGGCGCCTACAACGCGCTGGGCTCGGACGTCGTGCTCGTGTCGAGCCGCGACCGCGTGCTCCCGGGCGAGGACGCCGACGCGGCCGAGCTGCTCGAGGGCGTGTTCCGCTCGCGCGGCATGACCGTCATGTCGCGGTCGCGCGCCGAGTCGGCCGAGCGGACCGAGGACGGCGTGCGCGTGACTCTCGCCGACGGTCGCGTCGTCGAGGGCTCGCACGTCCTCATCGCCGTCGGCGCCGTCCCCTCGACGAGCGGCCTCGGCCTCGAGGAGGCCGGGGTACGGCTCACCCCGAGCGGGCACGTCGAGGTCGACAAGGTGTCGCGCACGTCGGTGCGCGGGATCTACGCGGCGGGCGACTGCACCGGCGTGCTTCCCCTCGCGTCCGTCGCGGCGATGCAGGGCCGCGTCGCCATGTCGCACGCGCTCGGCGACGCCGTCGTGCCGATCAAGCTGCGCACCGTCGCGGCGAACATCTTCACCGCGCCCGAGATCGCGACCGTCGGGTACAGCGAGGAGCAGCTCAAGGCGCAGAGCAGCAAGTACGTCACGACGGTCCTGCCGCTCGCGCGCAACCCGCGCGCCAAGATGCTCGGCATGCGCGACGGCTTCGTCAAGCTCTTCGCGCACCCCGAGGCGGGAGTCGTCCTCGGCGGCGTCGTCGTCGCTCCGCGCGCGAGCGAGCTCGTGTTCCCCATCACGCTCGCGGTCTCGCACCGGCTCACGGTCGACGACGTCGCGTCGGCCTTCACGGTCTACCCGTCGCTCAGCGGCTCCATCGCCGAGGTCGCGCGCATGCTGCACCACCGGGAGGACTGAGCACCCGTCCACGCGGGCCGGCGGGCGCGGCGCCTCAGCCGAGCGTGGCGCCCAGCCGGCGGGCGCTCGCGGCGGGATCCTCGGTGCCCGTGACGAACGTGCGGTGCGCGAGGCTCCGCGTCCCCGGGTCGTCGAACCACTCGGCGAGGAAGTCGTGGCCGTCGCGGACCCAGTCCGTGCCCTTCGACGCGACCGACCGCGCCCGGAGCACCGTCAGGGCGTGCCCGCGGTCGGTGTCGGGCAGGACGAGGACGACGTGCGGCACGGGCGCGAGCGCCGCACGGACGCGGTCCCGGCACGCCGGGTCCGTGTACGACGCGTGCCCCGCACCGAGCGCGAGCACGACGCCGGGGTGCTCGGCGACCGCACGCTCGACGGCGTGCGCCCGCGCGGGCTCCCACTCCCGCTCCGCCGCGACCCGGCCGACCACCGCGATGCGCTCGACGAGCCGGTCGACGCTCCACCCGACCTCCGGGTAGTAGCGGTCGGCGACGGCGTCGAGGTCGACGAACGCGACCCCGAGCAGCCCCGCCACGAGCTCGCCGACCGTGGACTTGCCGGTGGCCGCAGGGCCGAGCAGGACGAGGACCGGTGCGACGGCCCGGCCGTCCGACCGCTGCCGCGACACCCTCAGAGCCGACCGTCCAGCCGCAGCGTTCCCTCCGCGAACGCCAGCTCGGTGAGCTGGAACCCCGGGAAGGTGTGCTCGAGCACGCCG
This sequence comes from Cellulosimicrobium sp. CpK407, assembly GCF_051844275.1. Taxonomy (NCBI): domain Bacteria; kingdom Bacillati; phylum Actinomycetota; class Actinomycetes; order Micrococcales; family Promicromonosporaceae; genus Cellulosimicrobium; species Cellulosimicrobium sp. CpK407. The sequence goes on along the minus strand of NZ_JBGNYC010000067.1, from coordinate 529 downwards.
CCGAGCAGCGCCTGCACGTCGACCGCCACCCGCGCGTCGGGCAGCACGCGCACCGCCTCGGGCGGCAGCCCGTGCGCACGCAGCGCGCCCTGGAGCGGGGCCTCGACGAAGCCGAGCAGCTTGTGCGCGGGCAGGCCGGCGGCGTTGGCCTCGACCGCGAGCACGGCGGTGCCGGCCACGACCGACTCCACGTGCAGCGTCGCCCGGACCACGGGGACCAGCCGGGCCGCGAGCCGCAGCGCCGACGGTGGGTCGGGCACCTCGCGCAGGTCGACGACGACCCGCACGTCGTCGCCCTCGCTCGACACCGAGCGCACGTACGGCGGCAGCCCGCCCGTCGCGCGCGCGATCTCGACGGCCTCGGTCACGGTCAGCTCGATGCGCACCCGCCGACCCTAACGCGGCCAGGCGAGCGCCGAGTCGCGCGAGGTAGAGCCGTGGTTCGGCGAGGTAGAGCCGTGGTAGCGCGAGGTAGAGCCCTGGTTGGGCGAAGTAGAGCCGTGGTTCTTGTTTTCGACGGCGTGTGGCT
>NZ_JBGNYC010000066.1:0-20352 GCF_051844275.1 Cellulosimicrobium sp. CpK407 | reverse complement strand
GAGGCCCGAGGCCCGAGGCCCGAGGCCCGAGGCCCGAGGCCCGACACTGAAAGGAGCAGTTGCCGAGAAGCGGACTCCGACGGGGCGATGGACTCCGTGCGCCAGGAGACGTAAGTGCCGCTCCCGGCGGAGAGCGGGCGAGATCGCTGTGCACTGAAGCAGGCTCGAATCTCGATCGTGACCAGGCGGTGGGCGGGGATCCGATCCGCCGCGCCCAGGGATCTCCGACCCAGCAGGTGACGGGGCGTCCGTCATACGGCGCCGCGCGAAGAGCGGCGGCACACCGACGAGTGCCTGCTTCGAGCAGGGGCCCTCACCGGCACGCACCCGCCGGTCGTCCGCGCGAGCGCCCTAGGGCGTGTCTCCTTAGTCGCGCAGCCACGGTGTTGCAGGCTGCGGTCGTGGAACGTGGTCGGGAGTTGTCGGACGAGCAGTGGGCAGTGATCGGCCCGTTGATGCCGCAGGTTTCTGGGCGGTCGCGTCCGTGGCGTGATCATCGTCAGGTCATCGAGGGGATCGTTCACCGGTACCGGACCGGGGTCGCGTGGCGTGATCTTCCCGAGCGGTTCGGCCCGTGGCAGACGGTGTGGAAGCGCCACGCGCGGTTCTCCCGTGATGGGACCTGGGACAAGATCCTGACGGCCTCGCAGGCTCGCGCGGACGCGAACGGCGGTATCGACTGGCGGGTGAGCGTGGACTCCACGATCAACCGGGCCCACCAGCACGCAGCGACCTTGCCCCGGACCACAGGGGGCACCGACGAATCACAAGAATCCGGAACGGCGCGAACCGGCTGACCACGCGCTGGGCCGCTCTCGAGGCGGGTTGTCGACGAAGATCCATGCCGCAGTCGACGGCTACGGGCGACCGCTCGCAGTGCTCGTGGGACCAGGCCAGGGCGGCGACGCGCCGATATGCCTGCCCCTGCTGGACGCGATCCGAGTCCCACGCGCGAGTGCCGGGCGCCCGCGCACCACCCCGGACGCCGTGTTGGGCGACAGGGCCTACTCCTCGCGCGCGATCCGTGCCGAGCTGCGCCGGCGCGGCATCGTCGCGGTCATCCCCGAACCGCGCGACCAGCAAGCCCACCGGCGCAGGCGTGGGTCACGCGGCGGTCGCCCCGTGACCTACGACCCCGTCGCCTACCGGGGCCGCAACACGATCGAGCGGTTCTTCAACCGCATCAAGCAATGGCGAGCACTTGCGACCTGCTACGACAAGCACGCCGTGATCTACCGTGGCGCGGTGGTGCTCGCCGCTCTGCTCCTGTGGTTTGAGAACTGACGCGAGTACGTTTCCCTCATGGACTGGGTCGATGATCCGCTCGCGCCTTGGAGAGCACTGGAGGCGCAGCGCGAAGCCCTCCCGCTCGAGGACCAGGCAGTCTTCATCCTCATCTGCGTCGAGAGCATCCTGTCGATGCACCCGGCACGAGACGCCGCAGGCCAGGAGTATCTCCACGCCATCTGGGACGCGATCGGCGCAGACCGTTCAGAGCTCTCAACGATCGCCGAGGCCCTCGCCCAGCGCCCAGACATCGACGACCACGATGAGCTGGCCGCCCTTCTCCATGCGGTCGAGGCCCTCCGCGGATCCCACGACGCCGCGGCATGGGGCGCCCGCCGCCTTCTCGACGACGCCTACGAACGCACCCCTAGAGACGGCAGCGACGCCTTCTTCCCACCGCTTGCCGATGACACGGCGCACGAAGTCGTCCAGGACGAGCTCCGCTGGCAGCGCTCAGTCCTCACATCACTAAGCGCGAGCGACCATGCAGCGCGAATCGCAGACCTACGCGCGCAAGCACAGACTCGCGGCGCGGCCAGTCACTAGGGAGACGCGCCTTAGGGGAGCGAGCATCGAACGTGTGCGAGCGCTCTGCCGAAGCGAGCGTCGACCGTGTGCCGAGCCGGGGGCGTCGAAGCGGACTGGACGCCGCTCGGCCCATGTTGCGATCGCGACCGAGGTGACCATTTCATCGCCGCGGGGGTCGACTTCCGCCACTGTGGGGCCTCAGCACGACCCGACCACGTCGGGTGGAGGACCAGGGAGAAAGTACCGTCGTCCAGACTGACGACGACGTCATCCGAGTGCCAGGAGGGAGGCTCGACGCGTGCGATCCGTCCCGCGAGCTCGTGGCCCGGACTCAGCTACCGCTCGAGCTCGCAGAGCTCAGCAGCCCAGTCCTCCGCGGGTCGTCCCGGACCTCGCCGCCGCCGCTCGCTGCCCGAGGGCCTGAGCCCCACCACGGATCGATCCCGCCATCGCCCCGTGACGAGAGGCGCATCGTCCGCCGAGCACCGGATCGGAAAGCCTCGAGGTCGGGGGCGAGGACGGCGGCGAGGACGGTCCGGCGCCGGCGAGAGCCCATCGACACTCGACGTTCCACGTGAAACACGGCGCGCACGGCGCGCACGGGGCGCACGGGGCGCACGGGGCGCACGGGGCGCACGGGGCGCACGGGGCGCCGCGGCGGTCGAGGACGCTCAGCGGCGCACGTGGGTGTGGACGAGCGAGCGGTAGAGGTGACCCAGATCGAGGCCGGCGGCACGCGCGGCCTGGGGGAGGAGCGACGTCTCGGTCATGCCCGGTGCGACGTTGACCTCGAGGAACTGCACGACGCCGTCGGGGTCGAGGATGACGTCCGTGCGGGAGAGGTCGCGGAGCCCGAGCGCGACGTGCGCACGGACCGCGACCTCGCGGACGATATCCAGCACGTCATCGTCCAGACGTGCGGGGGCGAAGTACTCGGTCCGCCCGGGGTTGTACCGCGCGTCGAAGTCGTACGTGCCCGTCGTGACGATCTCGACCGGGGGGAGCGCCTCGGGACCGGTGCCGACGTCGACGACGCTGACCGCGAGCTCGACGCCCCGCACCGCGCGCTCGATCAGGGCGACGTCCCCGTAGGCGAAGCAGTCGACCATGGCGCGGGGGAGCTGGTCCGCGCGCTCGACGAGGGTGACGCCGAGCGCCGAACCGCCATGGGTCGGCTTGACCACGAGGGGGAGGCCGAGCCGGGCCACGACCGCGTCCAGGACGGGCTGGGCGCCGAGCTCGCGAAAGAGGCTCTGGGGGAGGGTCACGTACTCGGGCGTGCACAGGCCCGCGCCGAGCACGACGCTCTTCGCGACGGGCTTGCTCCACGCCGAGCGGCTCTCCCGCGGTCCGGTCCCCACGTAGGGCACGCCGACGAGCTCGAGCACGTCGCGGATGGAGCCGTCCTCGCCGCTCGCGCCGTGCAGGAGCGGCCACACGACATCAGGGCGGGTCGCATCGAGGAACGGGAGGAGGTCCGCGTCGACGTCGTGGACCGTCACCTCGAGGCCGGCAGCGCGCAGGCTCTCGGCGACGCGGCGTCCGGACCGCAACGAGACGTCGCGCTCGTGGGACAGCCCGCCCGCGAGAATGACCACGTGGTTGCCCGCGGGCACCTCGTCATCGGGCCGGAGAAGGCGAAGGTGCTGGTCAGGGCGTTGCGCGTCGGTCTCGGCCGCGCCACCGGCCTCGTCCGCCGTCGTCGGGGTGCTCGTGGTCGTGTCCACTGTTGACGGACTCCTGTTCGGTGCCGGCGTCGCCCGGTAGGGTCCGCTCGGCGTCGTGGTGTAAGAGCTTCAGGCCAGGTCGGGCGACGGGTTCTCGACGTCCGTGACGTCAGGGTCGAGCTCGGCGTTCGTCCCGAAGATCTCGACGAGCTCCTGCTCGGCGTTGACGACGCCGGCGAGGCGCCGAACTCCCTCACGGATCCGCTCGGGGGTCGGGAAGCAGTACGAGAGGCGCACGTGGCTCGAGCCCGTGCCGTCCGCGTAGAACGCCGTGCCGGGGACGTAGGCGACGCGGGCCGTCACGGCGCGCGGCAGCATCGATCGGGCGTCGAGGCCCTCGGGGAGCTGCACCCACGTGTAGAAGCCACCGTCCGGGACGGTCCAGCGGGCCGACGGGAGATGCTCCGAGAGCGCACCGATCATCGCGTCGCGCCGCTCCCGGTAGAGCTCGCGGAACTGCTTGATCTGGCCCTTCCAGTCGCACGTGTCGAGGTAGGCGGCGATCGCGAGCTGTGACGCGTTGGAGGGGCACAGGATCGCCGACTCGCTCGCGAGCACGAGCTTCTCGCGCACGGCGTGCGGCGCGACCACCCAGCCGACCCGGTACCCGGGGGCGAAGGTCTTGGAGAAGGACCCGAGATAGAGGACGCCGTCCTCGTCGAGCGACCGCAGCGCGGGGAGCGTCTGGCCGTCGAAGCCGAGGAGCCCGTAGGGGTTGTCCTCGATGACGAGGACGCCGTAGCGCTGCGCGATCTCCAGGATGCGCGGGCGGCGCTCCGCGGTGAGGGTCACACCGGCGGGGTTGTGGAAGTTGGGCACGGTGTAGAGCAGCTTGACGCGTCGGCCGTCGGCGGCGAGACGGGCGAGCGTCTCCTCCAGCGCCTCGGGGACGAGGCCGTGCTCGTCGAGGGGCACGTGGACGACGTCGGCCTGGTACGACCGGAACACTCCGAGGGCGCCGACGTAGCTCGGTGCCTCGGCGACGACGACGTCACCGGGGTCGACGAAGATCCGGGTCACCAGGTCCAGGGCCTGCTGCGAGCCCGTCGTCACGACCACGTCGTCGGGGTGGCACTCGATCCCTTCAAGCCGGACCACGTCGAGGATCTGCTCGCGGAGCGTCTCGTCGCCCTGCCCGGACCCGTACTGGAGCGCGGTCGCGCCACGCGTCGCGACGAGTCGCTGCATGGTGTCGGCGATCTGGTCGAGCGGGAGTCCTTCGAGGTACGGCATCCCGCCGGCGAGCGACACGACCTCGGGGCGGTTCGCCACGGCGAACAGCGCCCGGATCTCCGACGCTCGCATCCCGTGCGCTCGCTCTGCGTAGGCACCGAACCACGGGTCGAGGCGGGTGCCGCCGGGAGCGGGCTGCTGCGGGGGAGTCGTCGGTCCAGTCACGACCCCCAGTGTCGCACGGTGCATCGGGGGATCCCGTGAAGACGCCGGAGGGCGGACCGCGGCGCGCGGTCCGCCCTCCGGGCAGTGATCGGGTGCGGCTCAGACCGCCGTGGCGAGCACGGCGTCGATCTCCTCGGTGAGCGCGCGCTTGGGGCGCGCCCCGATGATCGACTTCTGCAGCTCGCCGCCCACGTAGACGTTCAGCGTCGGGATCGACACGATCCCGTAGGCACCGGTCGTCTCGGGGTTGGCGTCCGTGTCGAGCTTGGCGATCTTGATCTTGCCGTCGTACTCCTCGGCGAGCTCTTCGAGGATCGGCGCGACCTGGCGGCACGGGCCGCACCACGTCGCCCAGAAGTCGACGAGGACGGGGACCTCGGACTCGAGGACCTCGGCACGGAACGTGTCGTCGGTGACCGGAACGGTCGGCATGGTGACCTCCTGCGGTAGGACTCGGTGGGTGAGGGACGCTCAGGCCTGCAGCTCGGCGAGCGCCTCGGGCAGCTCGTCGGGGTTCGGCGTGGTCGGCGTGCCGGCGAGGTCCTCCAGGCCGGCGGCGTCGGCGAGCTCGGTGAGGTAGCGCTGCGCGTCGAGCGCGGCCGCGCAGCCGGAGCCCGCCGCCGTGATGGCCTGGCGGTAGGTGTGGTCGACGGCGTCGCCGCACGCGAACACGCCCTCGAGGTTGGTCGCGGTGGTGCGCCCGACGACCTGGATGTAGCCCTCGTCGTCCAGGTCGATCTGTCCCTTGACGAGCTCGGTGCGGGGCTCGTGCCCGATCGCGACGAACAGGCCCGTCGCGGGGAGCTCGCGCTCCTCGCCGGTGACGGTGTCGCGCAGGGTCACGCCCTCGACCTTGTTCTCGCCGTCGATCCCGGTGACCTCGCTGTTCCAGGCGAACTCGATCTTCGGGTCGTTCAGGGCTCGGTCGGCCATGATCTTCGAGGCGCGCAGCTCGTCGCGACGGTGCACCAGGGTCACCTTCTCGGCGAAGCGGGTGAGGAACGTGGCCTCCTCCATCGCGGAGTCCCCGCCGCCGACGACGGCGATGTGCTGGTCGCGGAAGAAGAACCCGTCGCACGTCGCGCACCACGAGACGCCGCGGCCGGACAGGCGCTTCTCGTCGTCCAGGCCGAGCTCGCGGTACGCGGACCCGGTCGCGAGGATGACGGCGCGGGCGCGGTAGGTGTCGCCGTTGCCCGTCACCACCGTCTTGACCGGGCCCTCGAGGTCCAGCAGCGTGGCGTCGTCCCACTCGATGCGCGCGCCGAACCGCTCGGCCTGCTTGCGCATGTTCTCCATGAGGTCGGGGCCCATGATCCCGTCGGGGAACCCGGGGAAGTTCTCGACGTCCGTCGTGTTCATCAGTGCGCCACCGGCGGTGACCGAGCCCGCGAGCACGAGCGGGGCCAGCCCCGCGCGCGCCGCGTAGATCGCCGCGGTGTACCCCGCGGGACCGGACCCGACGACGATCAGGTTCTGGACGGCAGACTGCTCGGTCACGTGCTCTCCTCGATGCTCGGTGCGTGGCGGCCGACCACGCGAGAGTGTGAACGCCGCTGGGGCGGCTTCTGTTCCACGGTACGGGTGTTCGGCACGCTGCGGGGACCGGGCGCACGGCGCGCGGGCCGTCCACGCACCGTGGGTGGGCGACGGCCGGACCGGGGTCAGGTCCTCCGGCGACCGGCGCGTCAGGAGATGAGGATCTCGTTGATCTCCGCGCGGAACTCCCCGGACGGGTTCTGCGGCAGCTCGGTGAACCACAGCACGATCGACTCCGCCTCGACGGGCTGGTCGAACGTGAACTCCGCACCGGGGGCGAGCGGCCCGGAGGCGAGGACCGGGCCCTCCGTGGGGGCGTCCGGGCTCGTGGCACGGATCTCGACCTTGCCGCCGGTGACGGCCGTGTCGAGCACGACCGTCGAGACCGGCGCCTTCTCCTCGAGCGTGACCGCGAACCCGATCCCGGTGCGCAGGCCGGCGAAGTTGGCGGCGTTGTACCGGCGCGAGAACCACGTGGTGTCGGGCTGCTGGTCGTAGGCGAGCGGGGCGAGCTCGGGGTGCTCCCCGTCGTTGTTCCCGGAGGCGTCGCCCTCGGGGTCCAGGGCCTGGCCCGAGGCGATCACGGGACGGACCTCCGTCGCCGGGGGCGCCTGCTCCCCCTCCGCGGTCTCTCCGTCACCCTCGGACGGGGCCTGCGACTCCTCGCCCGTGGGCTCCTCCTCGCTCGTCTGCAGAGCAGGCCCGAAGCCGTCGAACGCCGTGCCGACCGCCCACACGACACCCCAGACCACGAGGCCGAGGACGAGGACGAGGACGATCGGGGTCGCGTTGAAGCGGCGGGGACCGCGTCGGCGGGGTGCGGGCTCGCTCCAGGCCTGCGGCTCCTCCGTGACCGGGGGCACGGGCGGCGGCGCGGCCGCGTACTGGACGGGCGTTGCGCCGGCGTCGTACCCGACGGGCGGCGGGGGGACCGCGTAGGCCGCGGTCGCCGGGTCCGGTGCCGGCGGCGGGACCGCGGCGGTCGCACCCGTGGCGGCCCCGGCGGCGTACGCGGCGCCCGGACCGGCGGACCCGGGCACGTCCCCCACGCGGTGGATGCGTCCGGTGGTCGGTCGTCGGACCGGGGGTGCGGGCGGAGGCGTGCCCGGGGGGGCGCTCGTCGCGCCGTCGAACGCCGTGCGGACGGACTGGCGGCTCACGCCCGCCGTCGCGGGCTGCACGAAGGACGGCAGGGCGGCGACGACCGAGACCTCGCCCCAGGGCTCGACCGCGCCGACGACGTCCGCGGGGGAGCGGGGCGCGTCGCCCGCAGGCGGTGCCGTCCACTCCTCCGCCGTGCCCTGCGTGCCGGCGAAGGCACGCGCGCAGAGCGCGTCGAGCTCGGCCGGGACGTCGGGGCGGACGGCGGAGAGCGGCAGGATCTCGTCGCCCGCGCGCTGCGCGGGCAGCGGGTGGATGGCGTCGGGGGCGATCCAGGGCACGTCGAGGGACGGCCCGGCCCAGCGCGCGGTCATCGCGTAGTAGAGGAGGGCGACGAGCCCGACGGCGTCGGTGCGCGACGTCAGGTCGGCGTCGTGCTGGTCGTGCCCGGCCACTCCCGCGTCGAGGCCGAGGCCGGTGAGGAGGACGCGGCTGCCGTCGACGCGGACCGCGTCGGGTCGCAGCGCGAGGTGGTGGACCCCCCGTCGGCGGGCGACCTCGAGCGCGGCCGCGGCCTCGCCGACGATCGCGCGGGCCTGCTGCGGGTCGACGATGCCGCCCGCGACGACCTCGCTCAGCGTGATGCCCGTGTACCGCTCGGTCACGACGTACGCGACGCCGTCCTCCGTCCCGACGTCGAGGACGCGGGTCAGGCGCGGGTCGACGACGAGCGCGGCGCGCCGGGCGGAGTCGAGGGCGTCGGCGACGTGCGCGCCGGAGACCAGCGAGATCCGGACGGGCCGGTCGAGGATCTGGTCGTGCGCCGACCATGCGGTGACGTCCGACAGGTCGGACGCGAGCTGCTCGTCGAGCCGGTAGCGCGCGACGAGCAGCGTTCCTGGGGCCACGCCGTTCACCGGACCTCCTCCGTGGGACTCGTGGTCGACACACCATGGTACGCGGGCCCTGATTGCCCGCGTATCACCCGATTGGTTCCGGGCGGTCGGGCCGCGCTCACCGTCGCACGAGCCGTCGGACGCGGCCCACGACGGGCCCGGCGAGCTGGTCGAGCTCACGCACCCGCATGAGCTTGAGCCCGCCCGCGTAGACGGCCGTCATGACGGCCCCGGCGACGGCCACCACGACGACGGCCTGCCACCACGAGAGCCCGTAGATGCCGTCCGGGCCGTCTCCGGTGAGGACGACGAACCCCCGCAGCACGCCCCAGCCCGCGACGGCGCTGACGACCGCGGCGAGGCCGGCCTTGACGTGGAGCCGCAGGATCCGGGCGCCGTCGAGCCCGCGCAGCGTGCGCCGCAGCCCGACGGTGCGCAGCGCGACGGCCACGAGGTTGGACACGCTCATCGCGAGGCCGATCCCCACGACCCAGAGCTGGGGCGCCAGGACCTGGGTCGCGAGCCAGGACACGCCGACGAGGACGAGCGTGCCCGGGACCTGGATCCAGAAGACCGTCCGGCCGTCCTCGAACGCGTAGTACACCCACTTCATGAGCACCATGCCGCCGAGCGGCACGAGCCCGAGCGCCATGGCCCGCAGCACCTCGGAGACGGCCTCGCCGGACGCGGCGTCGACGGAGGGGACGAGGAGCTTGGTGATCGGCAGGGCGAGGACGACCAGGACGACGGTCGCGAAGACCGTGAAGACCCCGACGGTGCGCACGCCGCGCGAGAGGTCGTGCCGGACGCGCGCGAGGTCGCCCGCGTGCGCGGCTGCGCTCATGCCCGTGAAGAGCGCCGTCGCGATCGACACCGTCACGAGCGAGTGCGGCAGCAGGTAGATCATGAGCGCCTGCGTGTAGGCCGCGTTGCCCGCGACCGTGAGCGCGCCGGAGAAGGCGTCCGGGGCGCCGGTGACGAGTCCGGTGACGGCGCCGAGGGTCCCGGGGTCGTCGCGGTAGGGCCCGAACGTCTGCGCGAGCGCCGCGCGCGGCGCCTCGCTCGCGAAGCGCGTGGTGAACAGGACGCCCACCTGCTCGAGGAGGACGGCGGCGAACGTCCAGAGCGCGACCTGGCCCGCGGAGCGCAGCCCGATGCCGTGCAGCCCGAACCGCAGGTGCCAGCGGAAGCCCGCCCGCCACAGGGGGACGACGAGGATGAGCGCCTGCGCCGCGACCCCGAGCGTCGCGGTCCCCGCGAGCAGCGCGATCTTGGGCCCGTCCCACTGCGTGAGGTCGTCGACGTTGCCCACCGCGGCGGGGCCGTAGATCGCGATGAACGCGCCGAACCCGACGATCGACACCACGTTGTTGAGCACGGGCGCCCACATGAACGGGCCGAACTGGCCCCGCGCGTTGAGCACCTGCCCGAGCAGCGTGTACAGCCCGTAGAAGAAGAGCTGTGGCGTGCACCAGAACGCGAAGGCGACCGCGAGCGACGTCTGCGGCGCGGTCCACCCCGGCCCGGTGTAGAGCGCGACGAGGATGCTCGACCCGGCCGTCAGCAGCGCCGAGAGGGCGATCAGCACGACGCCCGAGAGCGTGAGCAGCTTGTCGAGCCGCTCCTGGGTGTTGTGCGCGCGGTAGGCACGGACGATCTGCGGCACGAGGACGGCGTTGAGGACGCCGCCCGCGAGGATCGCGAAGAGGACGTTGGGGATCTTGTTCGCGACGTCGAACGCGTCGGCGACCAGGCCGGTGGTCCCGATCGCGGCGACGAGGAGGACGTTGCGCACGAGGCCCAGCCCGCGCGAGACGAAGGTGCCCGATGCCATGAGCGTGGACGAGCGGCCGAGCCCGCCCGAACGGGGGGAGGGCGCCGCGGTGGCCCCGGCCTCCGCGGTCTCGTCCGGGGTGCCCGACGCCGCAGGGTCGCCCGGGAGCGCCCCGGACGGGACGACGTCGCGCGTCGTGCCGGGCCGCGTGCCGTGCCCGGCGCCGGCGGGCCGGACGTGCCGGGGCTGCTCCGGGCTCACTCGACGCGCTCCTCGTCCCGCCGGCCGGGCTGCGCTGCCGGCGCCGGGTCCTGCGCGGGCGGTGCCGGCTGGTCCACGGTGGCGCCCGCCAGACGGCGGGGCGAGCGGCCGCGCCGCACGGTGCGCCAGATCCCCGCGACCAGGGCGAGAGCCAGGAGCACGGCCACCACCACCGTGCCGACCGACTCCCAGTCCGCTCGGACGCGCACGACGAACTCCTGCGGCTCCGCGACGCGGACCTGGGGCTGCGCCGCGCTGACGAGCTCGACCTCCACCGTGACGTTCCCGCTCCCGAACCCCTCGACGGGCACGCCGACGCTCGTCTCGGTCGCGACCAGGTCGCCATCGGTGTCCCGCGTGGCCGCCGGGATCGTCACCGTCCTGCGCTCCGGGGCGCGCAGCCGCGGATCGTCGGGCCGGAGCACGACCTCGACGGTCGCGTCCTGCTCCAGGGTGCTGCGCACCCGGACCGGGAGGTCCTCCTGCTCGGCCACGAAGAGGAACGGGGTGCGCGTCTCCACGGAGAGCGTGCCCCGGACGGCGGCGGACTGCTGCTCGGCGTGCTGGACGGCGAGCACGCGCGACGGTTGCGCGGCACGGAACGCGACGGCGGTCGGCGTCACGAAGCCGGGCTCGAGCGGCCGTGTGATCGTCGCGGGGTCGGTGGCGACCGTCGCGAACGCGGCGAGGTCGGTGCGCGACCGGTCGAGAGCGCGGAGCTGGGCGACGGTGATCTCGCCCTCGGACGCGCCGGAGTCCGGGAGCGGCGCGCGCTCGACCGCGGGCGGCGCGGCCGCGAGGAGGTCGTCCACGGGGGCCAGGTCGACCCAGGGGGCGGCCCGGAGGGCGTCGAGCCGTGCCGTGAAGACGGCCGGCTCGGCCTCCCAGCTCCGGGGCAGCGCGACGAGGACGTGGCGCTGCTCGGCCGGCCGCTCGCGGGCGATCACCGCGGTCTCGGCGAGGATCCGCTGCGTCGCCGTGACCCCCGAGCCGTCACCGGCGGACAGCAGGGCGGTGAGCACCGGGTCGGCGACGAGCGCCTTCACGGGCCCGGCGGCGGTCGACACCTCGGCGACCCCGGAGGGCGTGTACGTCAGCGACTCGTCCGGGACGAGCCCGCCGGGACCGACGACCGTCGCGGTCGCGCCCGACGCCGCGGCGAGCGTCGTCGTGGCCAGGTCGGGGACGGCGTCGCCCGGCCAGGCGAGGTCGGTCCGCCACCCGGCGGTCAGGCCGGTGGTGGAAGCGTCCGCGCCGTCGGCCACCTCGTCCGTGCCGGCCGTGTCGCCTGCCGTCGTGTCGTCCGTCGTCGTGCCGTCTGCCGTCGCGTCGTCGGGCGACGGCCCGTCGGTCGTCGGGTCGGTGGGGAGCGGGGTCCCCTCCGGCAGCGCGAGTCCCGCGTGCGCGAACGCCGCGACGTCCGGGTCGTAGGCGCGCAGGGCGAACGTGGACCGGCCCGCGGCGGCGGCACCCACGGCGTCGGCCCAGGCGTTCACCGCCGGGTCGGTCGCGCCCGTCGCCGCGGCGAGCAGGGCCGGGTCGGCGACCCACGCGACCTCCGGCGCCCCGCCGGTCGCCGCGAGCAGCCGCCCGAGGCGACCGTCCGTCCCCGTCGCGGTGGAGAGCGCGTCGTCGTACGCCTGGGGGTCCGGGTCCACCGGCGGACCGGTCATGGCGGCGACCACGCTCAGGCGCAGCGGCGTCACCTCGCTCGACGGCTCCCAGAGGACGAAGGTGCGCTGCACGGCCAGGCGTGCGCCGCCGTCGGACACCGTGAGGGAGATGCCGCGCGGGCCCCAGTCGCTGCCGGCGTTCAGGTTGAGCTCCGCGACCGGGACCGTGAGCGTCACGTCCGCGCTCGCGCCCGGTGCGAGCGGTGCTCCGAGGTCCTGGGTCGTGACGCCGACGCCGACGCGGCCGTCGGGCCCGGTCGTGGTCCAGCTCTCGAGCGCCGACCGGGTGCTCAGCACGCGCCGGTCGATGCCGAGCGCCACCTCCGGCGACCCGAGCGTCTCCGCGGTCCCGTTGGTCACGCGCGCGGTGACGGTGAGCGTGGCGCCCGGGCCGAGGACGGTCGGCTGCAGCGACGACACCTCGAGCGTCACCGCGTCCTCGGTCTCCGTGGCGGTGGTCGCCGTCGTCCCGGCGGCCGCGCCCGCCGCGGTGAGGGATCCGCCGAGCACGACGCCGACGGTCAGGACCAGGAGGACGACCAGGGCGACGAGGAGCCGAGCGGACCTGCCGAGGAGCGGGACCGACGCGGCGCCTGCGGGGCGCGCGCCGCTGCTGGGGGAGGGCGTCATGAGTGGTCGGTCGAGCTCCGTGGGGCGGGCGGTGCCTGGCCGCCGCGGCCGTCGTGCGGACGGCCGGGCGAGCGGACGATCGTCCGGGTCACCCTACTCTCGACCACCCCGTGGAACCGCGCCGGCCTGCCCTCCAGGACGCTCTGCGCGACGGCGGCGATCCTGCGCTCGTTCGGGTAGGCGAGGCGGTCGGGCAGGTCCGCCACGGGGATCCACGCGACGTCCTCGGCCTCCCCGTCCGGGTCGCCCTCGACCGTGAGGTAGCCGCCCGTCGCGCGCAGGAGGAAGTGGTGGACGACTTTGTGCACGCGGCGGTCGTCGCCAGTGAACCAGTAGTCGATGACGCCGAGCGGCTCCTGCACCGCTCCGTGGATGCCCGTCTCCTCCGCGATCTCGCGGACCGCGGCCTGCTCCGGCGTCTCGTCGCCCTCGAGGTGACCCTTGGGCAGGCACCACTCCAGGCGTCCGCCCCGGTTGCGTCGCGCGATGATCGCCGCGCACACGTCGCCGCCGGCGATCGTGACGACGAGCCCGCCGGCCGAGACCTCGTCGACCACGGGCAGCGGTGGGGGCGCGGGGGCCGGGCGCGAGCGCGGGTCGATGCGCAGCGCGTGCCCGCCGGGCGGGGCGGGGACCGGGAGGGGCTGCCCGCGACCGTTGCCACGCCCGCCCGCCGGATCCCTCCGGGGCTCGTCGGCGTGCGCAGGGGTGGACATGTCCCAACTTTACCGAGTGGACGTCGGCTCCCCGGGACCGGCTGCCCGGTGCGGGCCTCGCATCTGGCAGGCTTGGGTGTCGTGCCCCAGCCTTCGTCGTCCCAGCCGTCGCCCCCGCCGGCATCTCAGCCGACGCCGCAGTCGCTCGACCTGCAGCGCCGCGCCCTCGCCGTCCTCACCGAGATGGCACCCGCGGCGATCGAGCTCGGCGAGGCGTTCCGCGCCGCCGGTCACGAGCTCGCGCTCGTCGGCGGACCCGTCCGCGACGCGTTCCTCGGACGGGCGAGCAACGACCTCGACTTCGCCACGTCCGCGTCGCCCGACGAGACCGAGGCGCTCCTCGCGCGCTGGGGCGACGCGCACTGGGACATCGGCAAGGAGTTCGGCACGATCGGCGCCAAGCGGTTCGGCCGGGGGGGAGCCGCCGACGACCTCGTCGTCGAGGTGACGACGTACCGCACGGACGAGTACGACCCGACGTCGCGCAAGCCGGCCGTCGCGTTCGGCGACACGCTCGAGGGAGACCTGTCGCGCCGGGACTTCACCGTCAACGCGATGGCGGTCCGGGTGCCGGAGATGACGTTCGTCGACCCCTTCGACGGCCTCGACGACCTCGCGCGCCGCGTGCTGCGCACGCCGATCGCCCCCGAGCGGTCGTTCGACGACGACCCGCTGCGCATGATGCGCGCCGCGCGCTTCGCGGCCCAGCTGGGGTTCGACGTCGACGGCGGGACGCTCGCCGCGCTCGTCCTCATGACCGAGCGCATCGAGATCGTGTCCGCCGAGCGCGTGCGGGACGAGCTCTCGAAGCTGCTGTGCGCGGCGTCGCCGCGCCGCGGGCTCGAGGTGCTCGTGGACACCGGCCTCGCCGACCACGTGCTGCCCGAGCTGCCCGCGCTCAAGCTCGAGATCGACGAGCACCACCGGCACAAGGACGTCTACGAGCACTCGCTCACGGTGCTCGACCAGGCGATCGCCCAGGAGACCGGGCCTGACGGCGCGGTCCCGGCCCCCGACCTCGTGCTCCGCCTCGCGGCGCTGCTGCACGACGTCGGCAAGCCGCCGACGCGGCGCTTCGAGCCGGGGGGCGGCGTGAGCTTCCACCACCACGAGGTCGTCGGGGCCAAGATGGTCGCCAAGCGCCTCAAGGCCCTGCGCTACGACAAGCAGGTCGTCAAGGACGTCGCACGGCTCGTCGAGCTGCACCTGCGCTTCCACGGGTACGGCGACGGCGCCTGGACCGACTCCGCCGTGCGCCGCTACGTGACCGACGCCGGCCCGCTGCTCGAGCGGCTGCACCGCCTCACGCGCGCCGACTGCACCACACGGAACCGGCGCAAGGCGCAGCGGCTGCGCGAGTCGTACGACGACCTCGAGCGCCGCATCGCCGCCCTCCAGGAGAAGGAGGAGCTCGACGCCGTCCGCCCGGACCTCGACGGCCAGCAGATCATGGCGATCCTCGGCATCCGGCCGGGACCGGTGGTGGGGAAGGCGTACAAGCACCTGCTGGAGCTCCGTCTCGACCGCGGGCCGGTCGACGAGGAGACGGCGCGCGCGGACCTCCTGGCCTGGTGGGCCAACCAACCGGAGTCGTCGACTTCCTGAGGTTGGTCTGCGCTGGGCCGAACACGACATGGGTGCCGTTATCGGGCTGATAACGGCACCCATGTCGTGTTCGAGGGCGCATGACGTCGTGGTCGACGCCGCGGTGACGGTTCAGACGTCGTCGGTGGCCAGTGCGGCTTCGACCTTGACGTCGTCGACCGGTGCGTCCTGCGTCCGGTCCTGCGCGGGGCCGTGGCCCGGGCCGTGGTCCTGCGGCGCGGGGCGGCGCAGGAGGAACGAGAGGCCCACGGCCACGAGCATGACGGCCGTGCCCCAGACGAACGCGTCGCCGACGCCCTCGGCGAGCGCCGCCTGCGGTGACGCGCCCGCCTCGCCGTAGGCGATGGAGCGGGTCGTCATGACGGCGACGAACATGGCCGTGCCGGCGGCGCCCGCGAGCTGCTGCACGGTGCCGATCGACGCGGACCCGTGCGAGTACTGGTGCGGCTCGAGCGCCGAGAGCGCGGACGTGAACAGCGGCGTGAACATGAACGCGAGGCCCAGGCTCAGCGTGACGTGCAGCGCGAGGACGAACCACGGCGACGAGCTCGCGTGGATCGTCGTGAACGCCGCGAGGGCGACGGCGACGACGCTCACGCCGGGGATGACGAGCGGACGCGGTCCCACCCGGTCGTAGAGCCGGCCGACGGTCGGGCCGAGCAGACCCATGAGGAGCCCGCCCGGGAGCACGATGAGGCCGGTCGCGAGCGGCTCGAGGCCCATCGCGTCCTGCAGGAACAGCGGCAGGAGGATGAGAGAGCCGAACATGGCGACCATGCCGACCGCCATGATGCCGAGGGGCACGCTGAACCCACGGTGCGTGAACACGCGGAGGTCGAGGAGCGCGCGGTCCTCGCGCTGCAGCACGATCTGGCGCCACACGAACGCGCCGAGCGCGAGGGCCCCGAACGCGATGGGCACCGCCGGCGGGACGACCGGGGTGTGGCGCGCGGCCTCGCCGATGCTCGACAGCCCGTAGACCAGGCCGCCGAACGCGAACGCCGCGAGGACCAGCGAGAACGGGTCGAGGCGCGAGTGCGTACGGTCGGCGACGTCCCGGATGTACAGGAAGCCGAGGACGAGCGCGACGAGCGCGATCGGGAGCACGATCCCGAACACCCACCGCCAGCTCAGGGAGTTGAGGATGAGGCCCGAGAGCGACGGGCCGAGCGCGGGCGCGGCGGCCATGACGATCGAGATGTTGCCCATGACCTTGCCGCGGATCGTCGGTGGGACGAGGGTCATGATCGTCGTCATGAGCAGCGGCATCATGATCGCCGTGCCCGACGCCTGCACGACGCGGCCGACCAGCAGCCACGCGAACCCGGGGGAGACGGCGGCGAGCAGCGTGCCCGCACTGAACAGCGACATCGCGAGCAGGTAGGCGCCGCGGGTCCCCAGGCGCTGCAGCAGGAAGCCGGTCGCCGGGATGACGACGGCCATCGTCAGCATGAACGCCGTCGTGAGCCACTGACCCGTGCTGGCCGTGATGCCGAGGTCGGCCATGAGCGGCGCCAGCGCGACGCTCATGGTCGTCTCGTTGAGGATCACGACGAACGCGGAGCCCAGCAGCAGCGCGATGACGAGGAAGTCCGCCCGGGGTAGCCGGTCGACGGGTGCCGAGGTGTCATGGGTGGGGGAGGCTGTCACGGGGGTGTCTCCGCTCGCGTCGGTGGCGGCCCGGGCTCCGGTTCGGACCCGGTTCGGGGCAGGGCGGGCTGCGCGGGGGCAGCACGGGCTCGCGTGCGGTGCACGCGACGTCGGTGTCGGTTCTCGGTCGGCGGGGCCACGGTGGAGGGTGGGTGACCCGGGACGATCGACGCGGTCGGCCACGACGATCCGTACCCTGTACGACCATTCACCATCCTGCGTTATTCCCGCCGACGGTGACGACTTCTTTTCCGCCCCGGACTCATCGGTGCGCCGACGGCAGAACCGGTGCCGGAACGGCGCCGGAGCGGTGCGCTTCGATCAGGCGGGCGTGGTCCGCGACGCCGCCTCGGCGTCGGGCACGACGGCGTCCCCCGCCCCGGCCGGGGTCCGCGCCCCGCGCGTCCACATCACCAGCGCGGCGAGCGCGTACGCGACCGCGAGGGCGACGAACACGCCGCGCGACCAGCCCGTGTCGGGGAGCGTGAACGCCGCCAGCGCGGCCGCACCGACGAACGCCGCGTTGTACAGGACGTCGTAGAACGCGAACGCCCGGCCGCGGAACTCGTCGTCGGTGTCGCGCTGGACGATCGTGTCCACGGCGATCTTGGTGCCCTGCGCGGCCAGCCCGAGCAGGGCGGCGCCCGTGTACACGACCGCGCGCGACGGCGTCGTCACGAGCAGGAGCTGGCTCGCCGCGGCGAGCAGCAGCATGATCGCGATCCACACCTGCGGACCCGTGTACCGCGAGAGCGTGGGGGTCAGCACCATCGCGCCCGCGCCACCCGCGCCCGTGAGCCCCACGACGATCGCGAAGGTCGCCATGCCCGCCGTCTGGCTCCCCGCGTCGAGGAGGTTCCGGGCGATGAGGATCGACGCGATGAAGACCACGCCGTAGAGGAAGCGGTGCGTCGCCATCGCGAGCAGCGCCTGGCCCGGGGTGCGCCGCGCGACGAGGTACCGGGCGCCGTCGGCCAGCCCGCGTGCGACCTTGACGATCTCCGACCGGATCGCCGCCTCGGCGGGCCGCTCCGGGCCGAGCTCCGTGCGGCCGAGCCGCAGCGCGAGCAGCGACGCGACCCCGAAGACGAGCGCCGCGCACACGAGCGCGGACGAGTCCTTGACCCGGCCCGGCTCGAACGCGAGACCCAGGACGAACCCGATCCCGCCCCCGACGAACGCCGCGCCGGCGCCGAGCGTCGGGGTCAGGGAGTTCGCCGTGAGCAGCAGCGGGCCGTCCACGACGCGGGGGAGGCCCGCGGACAGGCCCGCGAGGAGGAAGCGGTTCACCGACAGCGCCGCGAGGCCGAGCGCGTAGATCCACCCGCTGACGCCGCCCGAGAGCATGAGGGCCGCCATGCCGAGCGTGATGACCACGCGCACGGCGTTGCCCCACGCGAGCACCTGCCGGCGCTGCCAGCGGTCGAGGAACACCCCCGCGAACGGGCCCACGATCGTGAACGGCGCCAGCATCACCGCGAACGCGCCCGCGATCGCCGCGGCCGTGCCCTGCGACTCGGGCGAGAAGAACAGCAGCGACGCCAGGCCCACCTGGAACATGCCGTCCCCGGCCTGCGAGACGAGGCGGACGGCGAACAGCCTGCGGAACCCGCGCAGCCGCAGCAGCGCTCGCAGCTCGGCGACGACACTCACCCTCCAACCCTAGGCGGTCGTCACGGCCCACCGAGCCGCCGCAGGCAGACCCGGGCTGGGACCTGCCGTTCTCGCATCCTGGGAACCCCCTGGCCAAGAATGCTTAGGAAGGTTACCTTTTCGTTTTCGTCACGACCCGCCGCAGTGGCCGGGCCCGGAGAAGCAGCGAGGCATTCTCGAATGACACGAACCCCCAGGACGGCGGCCGCAGGGCTCGCCTTCGCAGCGACGGCAGCGCTCGTCGCCGGCACGGTCGGGGCGGCGCACGCCGCACCCGCGACGGCCGGCGGAGACGGCGCCAACGGCTACAAGACCGTCGGCTACTACCCCGCGTGGGACGCCGGCAACGAGGACGGCTACCAGGTCGCCGACCTCCAGAGGACCGGGGCGGCGTCGGACCTGACGCACCTCAACTACGCGTTCGGCAACGTCACGACCGACCTGGTCTGCGACATCACCGACCGCGAGGACCCCGTCGACGGCGGCCTCGAGGGCGACCCCCTCAACGACTACGTCCAGCTCAAGCCGGCCGGGCAGGCCGTCGACGGCGTCGCGGACACCGCCGACCAGGCGCTCGCGGGCAACTTCAACCAGCTCAAGAAGCTCAAGGAGGCCAACCCGGGCCTGAAGGTCCTCATCTCGCTCGGCGGCTGGACCTGGTCGGACAACTTCTCCGACGCCGTGTCCACGCCGGAGAACCGCGAGCGGCTCGTCGAGTCCTGCCTCGACGTGTACTTCCGCGGCAACCTTCCCGTCGTCCAGGACGCGGAGAACGGCACCAAGGGCGGCGACGGCGTCGCCGCCGGCATCTTCGACGGCGTCGACCTCGACTGGGAGTGGCCCGGCGCGACCGGTGAGCACCCCACGCCGCGACCCGAGGAGGACGCGGAGAACTTCGTCCAGTTCGCGCAGCTCCTGCGCGCCGAGCTCGACGAGCTCGGCAGCGAGACCGGCGAGGACTACCTCATCACCGGCTTCGCACCGGCCGGCTGGGCCCCGCGCACGTACGGTGGCTGGCTCGACCCGCGCTTCGTCGACGCGCTCGACTTCATCAACGTCCAGGGCTACGACTACCACGGCGACTGGAACACCACCCGCACCGGGCACCAGGGCAACCTGCACGTCTACGACGACCCGACCACCGGCGAGCCCGCCAACTGGGGCCTCGCCGCGGACGGCGTCCTCGGCGCCTACCACGCGGCCGGGTGGCCCAAGGAGAAGCTCGTCCTCGGCATGGCCGCGTACGGCTACGGCTGGAAGAACGTCACCGACCCGACGCCCGGTGCCGCCGCCGACGGCGCCCTCCCGTTCACCTACTACTCCGAGATCAAGGCCAAGGGCCTCCCGGAGTACTACGACGAGGTCGCCGGGCAGGGGTACTTCTACGGCGACGGCGAGTGGTGGACCGCGGACACCCCGCGCTCCGTGACGGCCAAGGCCGAGTACCTCGCCGTCAACGGCTACGGCGGCGGCTACTTCTGGGACCTCGCGGGTGACCTCGACAACGAGCTCCTCGGGACCCTGCGCGGCACGTTCGAGACCGCCACCCCGGGACCGCTCGTCCCCGCCGACGCGGCCGCCCCCTGGTACGCCTCCGGCGTGTACGCCACGGGCGACGTCGTCTACCACGACGGCGTCGAGTACCGCGCCGCCTGGTGGACCCGGAACCAGGAGCCCGGCCAGCCGAACGGTCCCTGGCGCGCCATCGGTGGTCCCGGCACCGCCCCGGCGGAAGAGGCACCCGCCTGCGGCGACGCCTGGGACGCCGGGCGCACCTACACCGCGGGCGACGTCGTCACCCGCGCGGGCGTGAACTACACCGCGCAGTGGTGGACCACCGGCTCCCAGCCCGGCACCGACGTCCACGGCGCCTGGGACGCGGGCAGCCCCTGCGCCTGACGCACCGCACGACGA
>NZ_JBGNYC010000065.1:0-20373 GCF_051844275.1 Cellulosimicrobium sp. CpK407 | reverse complement strand
AACCACACGCCGTCGGGCACGGTGACCACGCCTCTACCTCGGCCGACCACGGCTCTACTTCGGCAGGTGCGAGCGTGACAGCGGCGTGACAGCGGGTGGTGCTCCGCTGACAGCGCGCTGCGAGGGCGCGCGTCGAGCGTGGGTGGTGAACCCACCGACCAGGAGGACACATGACCACCCCCGCGATCGAGGCCCACGGCCTCGTGAAGGTCTTCGGCGAGAACCGCGCCGTCGACGGCGTGGACCTCACCGTGCGCACCGGCACCGTCTACGGGGTCCTCGGACCCAACGGTGCGGGGAAGACCACGACCATCAGCATGCTCGCGACGCTCCTGCGCCCGGACGCGGGCACCGCCCGGGTGTTCGGGCACGACGTCGTCGCGCACCCGCACAAGGTGCGCCAGCTCATCGGCGTGACGGGCCAGTACGCCTCGGTCGACGAGACGCTCAGCGCGACGGAGAACCTCGTGATCTTCGCGCGGCTCCTCGGGCTGTCGCGCACGCAGGCCCGGCGCAAGGCGGTCGAGCTGCTGGAGGCGTTCGGCCTCACGGACGCGGCGTCCCGCCCGCTGAAGAGCTTCTCGGGCGGCATGCGCCGCCGTCTGGACCTCGCGGCGAGCCTCATCGCGCAGCCGCCGCTCATCTTCCTCGACGAGCCGACGACGGGTCTGGACCCGCGCACGCGCGCCCAGATGTGGTCGACGATCCGTGACCTCGTCGCGAGCGGGTCGACCGTGCTGCTCACGACGCAGTACCTGGACGAGGCGGACCAGCTCGCGGACCGGATCGCGGTGATCGACCGTGGGCGTGTGGTGGCCGAGGGCACCGCGGACGACCTCAAGGACGCCGTCGGCGACCAGTCGCTGCAGCTCGCCCTGGTCCACGCCGCCGACGTGGCTCCCGCGCTCGAGATCGTCGAGCGCGCGCTGGGCCTCGCCGCGACGGTCTCCCCCGAGGCGCGGCGGCTCACCGTGCCCGTCTCCGGGCCGGACGTCGTGACGGACCTCCTCGTGCGCCTGCGCGAGGCCCGCATCGAGGTCGGCTCCCTGAGCATGGACAAGCCGAGCCTCGACGAGGTGTTCCTCACCCTCACGGGGCACGGCGCCGAGCAGCCCGACGCGGCCGCCGGCGACGGCGCGCCCAGATCCACGGACGACACCCCGGGCGCGCGCGAGGACCGCGCGGCCGTGACGCGAGAGGCGGCGCTGCGATGACCACCACGACCACGACCCCCGGCCCGACCGGCGCGGCGGTCGCGCCCCGGCCCCGCATCCAGGCCGGTGCCGACCGCGCGCTGTCCGACCGCACGTCGCTGCGCGCCACCGCCGACCACACGCTGACCATGGCGTACCGCGGTCTGCTGAAGATCAAGCGCACGCCCGAGCAGCTCTTCGACGTGACGCTGCAGCCGATCCTCTTCACGCTGATGTTCACGTACATCTTCGGCGGGGCGATCGCGGGCGACGTCACGAGCTACCTGCCGATCATCATCCCGGGCATCCTCGTGCAGACGGTCATCACCACGTCGGTCGTCACGGGCACGCAGCTGCGCGAGGACATGGACAAGGGCGTGTTCGACCGCTTCCGGTCGCTGCCCATCGCGCGGATCGCGCCCCTGTCGGGCGCGCTCCTCGCGGACACGGTCCGCTACCTCATCGCGACCACCCTCACGTTCGCGATGGGCTACCTCATGGGCTACCGGCCGGGCGGCGGGCTCGGTGCGGTCGTGCTCGCGGGGCTGCTCGTCATCGTGTGCTCGTGGGCCGTGAGCTGGATCTTCGCGTTCTTCGGCGTCGTCGCGCGGACCGCGTCGAGCGTGCAGGGCATCTCGATGATCGTGCTCTTCCCGCTGACGTTCCTGTCGAACGCGTTCGTCCAGCCGGAGACGATGCCGGGCTGGCTGCAGGGCTTCGTCACCGTCAACCCAGTGTCGCACCTCGTCACCGCGGTCCGGGAGCTGGCGAACACCGGCACGCTCGGCTCCGACGCCGCGATCTCGCTCGTCGGTGCGGCGGTCATCGTCGCGGTCTTCGCGCCGCTCACCGTGCGTGCGTACATGCGCAAGGCCTGACGGGCCCCGGCCCGACGACGGTTCCCCCGCAGGCGGGGCCGGCCCCTCGCCGTCAGGCGTCGTGGGAGCGGTCTCCGCCGACGTCGCCCTCGAACTCGGCCTCGGCCTCGTCGAGGAGCGCGAAGCCCCGGCGCGCGAGCTCGCCCCGGTCCAGGTCACGAGCCTCGGCCCGTGCGCGCTCTGCGACCGCGGCACCGGCGACGTCGGTCACCCGCGCCCAGGCGTTCTCGTGCCGCAGCGACGGTTGGTCCTGGCGTGAGCCCATCCGTTCGGCGAGCGCGACGAGGAGGGCCCCGCGCGCCGCGCCGGCATCCGGCGTGCCCTGCGCACCGGGTACGGAGGCGACGCCGAGCGCGAGGAACGACGTCCCGACGACCGGGTAGTCCACGAAGTGCGGCCGCGCCCGGTGCATCCCGAGCACGAGCGACCGGAGCTCGTGGGCGACGGTCGGGACCAGCGCGGACCTGGCCGCCGCGAGGCGCACGAGCCACGACGAGACGAGCAGGACGTACCAGGGCGACCAGCGCGCCTCGTCGTCGAACGAGGCGGCGGCCTCGCCGTAGAGCGCGAGGGCCGCGTCGTCGTCACCGTGCATCGCCGCGACCTCCGCCCGGCCCATGGCGACGACGGACCGCACGTCGGGCGGGACGTCCGTGCCGCCCACCGTGCCGTCGAGCGCCGCGAGCATCCGCTCGGCGCGCTCCGTCTCGCCGAGCGTCACCGCGGCCGACATCTCCACCCAGTCGAGCTGCTGCAACGTCGCCGTCGCGCCCAGCGCGCGCAGGTGGTCGCGCGCCGCCTCGGCCCAGCGTCCGACGTCCTCCGCGTCGCCCGCCTCGCTCGCGCACGAGGCGAGGAACATCGCTGTCGTCGCGCGCGCCGCGACGTCGCCTCGGGCGACCGCGCGCTCGTGCGCGAGCGCGCCCCACGAGCGCGCCTCGGCGAGGCGCCCCTCGTTCTCCGCCATCTGGGCCGTCGTGAACTCGGCCAGCATCGCGACGAACGCGTCGTCGTCCGCCCGCAGGCTCGCGAGCGTCGCCTCCATCTCCTCGGTGCTGCGCACCGTGAGGAGCCGCGCGAACGCCCGGGTGCGTCGCCCGACGCCGGGCCAGCGCAGGAGGCGGCGCAGCCTCCCCAGCGCCCGGGCGGTGAGCTCGGGGCGCGCGAACGCCCCGGCGCCGGCGACCGCGGCGAGCGCGAGCGCCGCGGGCTGGACGTCCTCGGGCGGGACGGCCCAGCCCACGACGGAGTCGAGCACGACCTCCACGAGCCCGGCGGCCTGGTCCTCGATGCCGAGGAGGAGCCAGGACCCCATGAGCGCCGCGAACACCCGCACGACGACGTCGGGTCGCCCGTCCTGGACGGCCTCGCGGAGCGCGAAGAGGAGGTTCTCCTGCTCGCGCCGCAGGTCGGTCGCGGCGGCGGCCTGGTCGCCCCCGACGAGCGCGTCCGCGCAGCGGTCCGCGAGCGCGGCGGCCCAGCGCTGCACGGCCTCGCGCGCCGCGGCCGTGGTGCCCGCGTCCTGGAGCCGCAGGGCGCCGAACTCCCGCACGGTCTCGAGCATCCGGTAGCGCACGACCCCGTCGTCCTCGGTGACCCGCAGGAGCGACTGGGCGACGAGCCCGTCGAGCGCGTCCAGGATCCCCCACACGGGCGCGCCGAGCACCGCTCCCGAGGACGGGCCACCGGCCACGGCCTGTGCCGCCTCGGCCGAGAACCCGTCGGGGAACACGGCCGCACGGCACAGCAGGTCCTGCTCGGTCTCCGCGAGCAGGTTCCAGCTCCACTCGATCACGGCCTCGAGCGTGCGGTGCCGGTCGGGGGCGAGCCGGTCGCCGGAACGCAGCAGCGCGAAGCGCTCGTCGAGGTGCCGCTCGACGTCCTCGACGCTCATGGTGCGCACGCGGGCCGCGGCGAGCTCGATCGCGAGCGGGAGACCGTCGAGCCGGTCGCACAACCGGGCGACGACGTCAGGGGGCAGGCTCGCGCCGGGCCGGACGGCGCGCGCACGCTCGACGAAGAGACGCACGGCAGGCCCGGCCCCACCGTCCGCTCCCAGGGCGTCGAGGGGGTACACGTGCTCGGCCGGGAGCCGCAGGGGCGACCGGCTCGTCGTGAGGACGGCCAGGTGCGGTGCGGCGCCGAGCAGGTCGGCGGTCCAGCGCGCCGCGCCGTCGAGCACGTGCTCGCAGTTGTCCAGGACGAGCAGGACGTCGCGCCCCCGCACGCGCTCGAGCACCTGCTCGCGCAGCTCCGGCGCCGCCAGGCGGTCGGCGAGCCGCCCCGTGCGCGCGGGTGGCGAGATCCCCAGCCCGTCCGCGAGAGCCACGACGACGTCCTCGTCGGACCGCACGCCCGCCAGCTCGACGACGACCACGAGGTCGGCGGACCCGGTCGCGGCGACGCGGCGCGCGACCTCCTGCGCGAGGCGCGTCTTGCCGAGCCCGCCCGGACCGAGCACCGTGACGAGCCGCGACCGGGCGAGCGTGTCCCGCACGCGGTCGACGTCCTCGTCCCGGCCGACGAGCGCGTCGGGTGCCACGCGCACGCCACGCACCTGCGTGACGCGGGCCCCCGGGGCCCTGCCGGGCACCGGGGCCGCGGCGTCAGGGCCGCCGGACGGTGCCGCGGCAGACGCCGGCGCCGGGGCGCCCGCACCGGACGGAGGGTCGAGCAGGGCGGCGGCGAGCCGCTGGAGGTCCGGGGCCGGGTCCGTGCCGAGCTCGCGGACGAGCGCGTGGCGGACGCGCGCGTACGCGGCGAGCGCCTCGCGCTCCCGGCCCGACGCCGCGAGGACCGTCATGAGGTCGCGCGCGGCGTCCTCGTCGGTCTCGTCGCGGTCGAGCGCCGCCGTCGCGAGCGCGACGACGGTCTCCTGGTCCCCGGCGGCGGTCGCGGCCGACCGCAGCGCGGCCGTCAGCCCGTCGTGCAGCCGCGCCGCCTCCACGCGCAGCGCGTGCCCGACGGGTCCGGGCACGTCGGCGCCCGGCTCCTCGTCGTGCCACAGCGCGAGCGCGGCCCGCAGGTCGGCGACGGTCGCCGCGTCCCCCGCGGCCCGGCGCGCGGTGCCGGGACCCGTCCCGGTCCGGGCGTCCGCGAGCGCGCGACGGGCGTGGTCGAGGTCGCTCGGCACACCGAGGGCGTAGCCGCCCGCGCGCGAGAGGACGGTCCCGGGAGCGGCGTCCCGCCGGAGCCGGGAGACGAGGCTCTGGAGCGCGGCGCGCGGGTCCTGCGGCGCGTCGGGCCCCCACAGGTCCTCGACGAGCGTCGTCACGCCCGGCGCCCGACCACCCGCGAGCGCGAGCGCGGCGACGAGCGCGGCCGCCCGCGACCCGCGCGGGACGACGGGCGCGCCGTCCGCTCCCGGGACCCGTACCGGTCCGAGGACGCGGACGCGCGCGTCCCCCGGTGGGGTCGGGGCGTCGGGTGCGGGCACGTCGTCAGAGCCTAGTCCTCGGCACCGACGACGGCGGCGGCGTCCCCGGCGGCGAGCGGGAACGTCAACGGCGTCCATCCGAGCGGCAGGAGGCCGGGGACCTTCGCCCGGGCGCGGTCCGCCGCGTCCGACCAGCCCTGGGCGGCGGGGACGCCCGGCTCGCCCACGGCGCCCCGCGCGACCCGCAGCCCGACGTCCTCGATCCGCGCGTCGGGCGCGCTGCCGCGGCGCACCCCCGCGCGCACGCTCCACGGCCGGTCCGCCCAGCCACCGCCGCGCAGGCTCCGGTACTCGCCGTAGCGCGCCGTGTCGGAGTAGTCCCAGCACCACTCCCAGACGTTGCCGAGCACGTCGTGCAGACCGAACGCGTTCGGGAGCCGCGTGGCGACGGGCCGAGGACCGTCGGCGTCGTCGTCCGCGGTCCAGGCGACGTCACCGATCGGACCGTAGCGCGGACCGGACGTCCCGCCTCGGCACGCGTGCTCCCACTCGGCCTCGGTCGGGAGCCGGTAGCCCGCCGACCGCACGTCCCAGCGCACGTCCCGACCCTCGACCCGGTACGCGGGGTCCAGGCCCGCCACCCGGGAGGCCGCGTTGCACCAGAGCACCGCCTCGAACCACGTCACCCCGTGCACGGGGACGTCGTCCGGCTCCCCGGACGTGCGGTCCTGCTCCTCCGCCGTGGAGCGTGGGCGCCCGTCGGCCGACGGCCCGCGTCGAGGCCGGAGCGGGTCGGCGGCGAGCACGGCCCGGTGCTGGCCGACGGTCACAGGGGTGCGAGCGACGTGGAACGGTTCCAGGACGACGGGTCGTGACTCCCGGGTGCGCGCGTCGACGACGTCGATCCGGCCGCCCGGGACCGGGACGAGGTCGGGAAGAGGAGAGCCCACGCCCCAGGACGCTACCGGAACCGGTGCGGGGGCCGGCGGCCGGCGCAGCCGGGCGAGTCAGCCCCCGCGGCGCTCCGGCCACGGCGCGTCGGCCGGGCGCAGCGACGCCCAGCCGCCCGCGCGCGACGCGGCGGCGGCGAGGATCCCGACGACGGCGGACGGGTTGTGCAGCTCGCCCGCGAGGACGCCGCGCAGCGCCTCGTCGAGCGGCACCCACCGCAGCTCCATGTCGAGCTCCTCGGCCTCGCGCTCGAACCGCTCGTCGTCGGGGACGGGCGACAGGTCCCGCGCGAGGAAGACGCGCAGCGCCTCGTTCGAGCCGCCCGGCGTCGTGAAGTAGTCGACGAGGACGTCCCAGCGCGCGGCCTGCAGGTCGGACTCCTCCGCGAGCTCGCGGGCCGCCGCGAGCCGCCCGTCCTCCCCCACGACGTCGAGCAGGCCCGCGGGCACCTCCCACAGCTCGCGCCGCACGGGGTGGCGGTACTGCCGCAGCAGCAGGACGCGCTCCTGCTGGTCGAGGGCGACGATCGCGACCGCCCCGGGGTGGTCGAGGTACTCGCGCGTGACGCGGCCCCCGTCCCCCAGGTCGACCACGTCGGACCGCAGGTCGAACACGCGACCCGCGTGCACGACCGTCGTCTCGACGACGGGGCGCGGGGCGAGGGCGTCGACGACGGGCGCGCCGCCCGTCGCCTCGGCCGGCACCGGGCCCGGCTCGGCGGCCACTCAGTCGGCCTGGTTCTCGAGCGCGGCGCCGACGAGGCCGGCGAACAGCGGGTGGGAGCGCGTCGGGCGCGACTTGAACTCCGGGTGGGCCTGCGTGCTCACGTAGTAGGGGTGCACGTCCGCGGGCAGCTCGACGAACTCGACGAGCGACGAGTCGGGCGACGTCCCGCTGATGACGAGGCCCGCCTCCTCGAGCTGCTTGCGGTAGGTGTTGTTCACCTCGTAGCGGTGGCGGTGGCGCTCCGTGACGCGCTCCGACCCGTAGGTCTTGGCGACCACCGATCCCGGCGCGAGCGCGGCCTCGTACGACCCGAGGCGCATCGTGCCGCCCAGGTCGCCGTCGCCGCCGACGATCGCGAGCTGCTCCTCCATCGTCGCGATGACGGGGTGGGACGTGCCCGGGTCGAACTCGGTCGACGACGCGTCGTCGATGCCGAGCACGTTGCGCGCGTACTCGATGACCATCGACTGCAGGCCGAGGCAGATGCCGAGCGTCGGGACCTTGTTCTCGCGCGCCCAGCGCAGCGCGCCGAGCTTGCCCTCGATGCCCCGCACGCCGAAGCCGCCCGGCACGAGGACGGCGTCGACGCCGTGCAGCGCATCGTCCGCGCCGGCCGGGGTCTGGCACTCGTCGGACGCGACCCAGCGGATCGTGACCTTCGCGTCGTTCGCGAATCCGCCCGCGCGCAGCGCCTCGGTGACCGAGAGGTACGCGTCCGGGAGGTCGATGTACTTGCCGACGAGCGCGACCTCGACGCGGTGGGCGGGCTGGTGCACGCGCTCGAGGAGCTGGCTCCAGCCGTCCCAGTCGACGTCGTGGAACGGCAGGCCGAGGCGGCGCACGACGTAGGCGTCGAGGCCCTCCGCGTGCAGCACGCGCGGGATGTCGTAGATGCTCGGCGCGTCGATCGCGTTGACGACCGCCTCGTTGTCCACGTCGCACATGAGCGCGATCTTGCGCTTGACCGGCTCAGGGACCACCCGGTCGGCGCGCAGCACGATCGCGTCGGGCTGGATGCCGATCGAGCGCAGCGCGGCGACCGAGTGCTGCGTCGGCTTCGTCTTGAGCTCGCCCGACGGGCCGATGTACGGCACGAGCGACACGTGGAGGAAGAAGACGTCGTCCCGGCCGAGCTCGTGGCGCACCTGGCGCGCGGCCTCGAGGAACGGCTGCGACTCGATGTCGCCGACGGTGCCGCCGATCTCGGTGATGATGACGTCGACGTCCTCACCGGCCTGGGCGCGCATGCGCGCCTTGATCTCGTCGGTGATGTGCGGGATGACCTGAACCGTGTCGCCGAGGTACTCGCCGCGCCGCTCGCGGGCGATGACCTGGGAGTACACCTGGCCGGTCGTGACGTTCGCGGAGGCCTCGAGGTCGACGTCGAGGAAGCGCTCGTAGTGGCCGATGTCGAGGTCCGTCTCGGCGCCGTCCTCGGTGACGAACACCTCGCCGTGCTGGAACGGGTTCATCGTCCCGGGATCGACGTTGAGGTACGGATCGAGCTTCTGCATGGTGACGCGCAGGCCGCGCGAGCGGAGCAGACGACCGAGGCTGGATGCCGTGAGGCCCTTGCCGAGCGAGGAGGCGACGCCGCCGGTGACGAAGACGTGCGCGGTGCGGTGCTCGGTGCGAGCGCCCGAGGCGTTGAGGCGGGAGGAGGGCCGGTTCAGGTGATCTGCCACGGAACTCCATCCTAACAGCGCCCCCGACGACGGCACGCTGGCCGGCGAGTGCGACGCGCCACGTCCGTGGTCACCCCGAGGACGCCTCCGTCGTCGGCGTGCCCTCGCCCGGTCCTCGGCGCAGGACGCCCAGCAGCGCGGGACGGTCGCCGACGAGCGACACCCCGACCACGACCGCGCCCGCCACGAGCGCGGCGAGGGCGCCGACGCCGACGGCGGGCAGCCAGCCCGCGTCGTCGGGCAGCAACGCGCCTGAGACGGCCGAGCCGCCGAGCGCGCCGAGGGCCACGCCCGCGGCGACGACCAGGAGGGTCCGCGGGACCCCGTGCGTCGCCTCGGGCCCCGCGTGGCGGCGCGTCGCGAGGAGCAGCCCGGCGCCCGCGACCGACATCCCGACCGCGGTCGCGAGCCCGAGCTGGAGCAGCACCCCCGCCTGGTCGCGGACGCCGGTCACGGCGGGCAGGACGTAGGCGGTCGCCGCGACCACGAGCCACCCCGCGGCGGTCACGACGACCGCCACGCGCTGACGGTCGATGGCGTACAGCGCACGCGAGAGGTGCAGGATGAGCGAGAAGCCGACGATGCCGACGGCCATGCCCGCGACCGCCCCCCCGAGTCCGGCGACCGATCCCGTCGCGATGTGCGCGAACACCGCCTCGACGGCCGCCGAGGCGGCGATCAGGGCCGCCGCGCCGAGGCCCGCGACGACGATCAGCGTCCGCGTCGTCGTCGCGAGGAGGCGTCGGTAGGCGTCGTGGCGCGCGTGGGCGACGTGCTCGGCGAGCCGTGGGAACGCGCTCGTCGCGAGCGGGAACGCCAGCACCGCGTAGGGCAGCAGGTACACCTGCTGGGCGAACCAGTACGTCGGGAAGGTCTGCTCCGGCCCGTACCGGTAGGCGGCACCCATGATGGCCAGCACGGAGAGCTGCTGCGCGACGAGCGCCCCGATCCCCGCGAACGCCAGGTTGCGCGCCCGGACGGCCTCGCCGCCCGGGAACCCCAGGGTGGGCCGCAGCCGGACGCCCAGCCGGTGCACCGGCAGCACGAGCGGCAGCGCGAGGACCGCCACGCCCGCCGTCGTTCCCCAGCCCAGCCAGGCGATGGCGTCACCCGACAGCGCCGCGACGTCCGCCTGGTCCCCGTCCGCCAGCCGCGCGAACACGAGGAAGACCACGATGACGGCGAGGCTCGACAGCAGCGGCGAGAACGCCTGCCAGAAGAAGCGCTTGTGCGCCTGGAGGATGCTCCCGAGCACGACCGCCAGGCCGTACAGCGGGACCTGGAGCGCGAACACGCGCACGAAGGTCGCCGTCACGTCGACGAGCTCGGGGTGCTTCGCCAGCATGAGGAGGGACGCGATCGGCTGCGCGAGGAGCGCGAGGAGCGCCCCGAGCGGGACGAGCACGACGAGCGTCCACCCGAGCAGGGCCGAGGCGATGCGCGAGACGTCGGTGCCCGCCCGGCGCGCGATGGGCCCGGCGAGGAGCGGCACGACCGCGCCTGCGAGCGCGCCACCTGCCGCGACCTCGAAGAGGACGTTCGGCAGGAGGTTCGCCGCCGTGTACGCCGACCCGACGCCCTCGGTGCCGACCGCCGCGGACTGCACGAGCGACCGGGCGAAGCCGACGAGGCGGCTCGCGATCGTCACGAGCGTGATCATCGCGGCGGCGCCCGCCAGGGTGCCCGTGGCGGCGCGCAGCCGCCCCGCCCGCGCGCTCACGCCGGGCGCCGGCCCCACGCGTCCACGCGCCGCAGCACGTCGTTGCCCTCGATGACCTTTGAGAAGCTCACCTTCTCGCTCGCCAGGGTCAGGCCCACCACGCCGGCGAGCGCGAGCCAGCGCACCGAGCGGGGCGCCGCGAACGCGACCTGCGAACCGAGCGCCGCGCCGAGCGCGTTCGCGCCGCAGTCTCCGAGCATGTCGCGCTCGCCCAGGTCACCCGGCGCCGCGGCGACGGCCGCCCCGAGGACGGCGCCCGTCGTCGGAGCCGCCGCGGTGCCGAGGTACGGCACCGACGCCACCCCCGCCGCCTTGAGCGCACGGCCCGGGCGGAGGTCCAGGAGGTTGAGCAGGTTGGCCGTCCCGGCGATGAGCGCGCCGTTCACGCCGACGTCCACGAGGTGGCCGAACGCCCCGCCCGTGCGCCGCGTCCCGACCGCCGCCGCGACGAGCGAGACGCCGCTGATCCCGAGGACCTTCAGCGCGCCCGTGGTCACGCGGCCCTCGGCGAGCGCGCCGAGGTGGCCGCGCAGGCCCTTCGTCCGGGTGGACGTGTCCTCCGCGAGATCGTCGACCAGGCCGAACGCGCCCGCGCTCGCCGTCGCGAGGGCGACCGCGCCGCGCGTGCGGGCGGCGCCGCCCGTCGCGAGCGTCCCGGCGACGAGGCCGGCGGCGACCGCCGGGCCCTCGAGCAGGCTGATCGGCTCGCCGCGGTGGTTGGTCCGCGTCCAGCGCTCCGTGCCGCCCGGCGGGCGCGAACCGGCCGCGCGGCGCGCCGTCGCGGTCACGACGGCGGCGACCCCGGCCGCGGCGAGGGTGCGCAGCGCGCGCGCCACGTCAGCCCTCCCCCGCGCCGGCGGTGGTCTGCTCGACGTCCGCGGAACCGCCGTCCTCCGTGCCGCCGGAGGTGCCGCCCGAGGTGTCGCCCGCCGCCGCGTCCTGAGCGCCCGCGTCGGACGACGTCGTGCGCGTCACCGGCGGGAGCTCGACGGCGGGCGGGAGGACCGCCGTCGCGCTCTCCTCGAACCCGAACTGCCCGACCTGGTCGGCGACGCGTGCGGCGAGGGCGAGCGGGACGTTGATCCGGCCGGGCTCGGCCTCGATGCCGCTCACCGTGGACAGCGTCGCGGCGAGGTCGTCGTTCGCGCGGATGCTGGAGACGACGTCGCCGCTCACCGCCGTCGGGCCCGCGACGAGGGCCGCCTCGGCGACCTCCTGGGCGGCGACGGCCACCTGGACCTCGATGTCGACGACGTACGTGTCCGGTGCGGGGGCCTCCCCGCCCTCCCCCGTCGGGGCGGCCTGCTCGGGCGCCGGGCCGCTCAGCAGCAGGACGACGTCCGCGGGGAGCGTCTGCTCGGACACCACGTCCACGAGCGCGAAGCGCTCCAGGAGCGCCTCGAGCTCGGTGGCCTCCGGGCTGCGCTCCTCGGAGCTCGCGGGCGTCGACCCGGTGAGCGCGAGGGCGAGGGCACGGGCGAGCCGCTGCTCGGGGGTGGCGTCCTGCGGGACCTCCCCCAGCTTCTCCCCGAGGCCCTCGGCCACGGTCTGGCGCGCGCTCTCCTCGTCCTGGTCCGTCCACGAGTCCGTCAGCCGGACGTGGCCGACCACGGAGGCGCCCGCCAGCTCGAGCTGCTCCGCGATCGCGTCGTCGCGCTCCTTGTCCGCCCCGTCCAGGTCGACGACCGCGACGCGACGGTCCTGGAGCGACCCCGCGACGAGCTGCGGCCCCGCTGCCTCGATGTACCGGGAGTCGTTGCCGAGCGTCACGTTCGCCTCGTCGAGCTGGTCGCGCAGCTCGTTGCGCTCGGTGCGCAGCTGCTCCACCTGCCCGGTGAGCTGGTCGCCGATGGCTCCCTGGAGCGGGCCGGCGCCGAGGATGATCCCGACGGCCAGGGCCAGGAAGACCGAGATCAACGAGACGATGTGGTACCTGAAGTCGATCACTGTGCGGTGGTGTCCTTCGGTTCGGGCTGCTGCGTGCTGGCAAGGTCAGGGTGCGCGGGAGCGCGGGTCGAGCGCGGTCGGGAACGACGCGCGCGGGCCGACGACGGCGGCCCGGTCGGGTCAGCCGCCGCCCGTGAAGAGCGACCCGACCCACGACCAGAGGTCGTCGAACCGGGCGCCCACGATCCCGAAGAACGTCTGGCCCGCTGCCGTCGACCACAGCGCCGCGACGACGGCGAGGAGCCCCGCGATCGACAGGAGCCAGAGCTGGAGGTTGGAGATCCGGTGCCGGTACAGGCGCGAGACGCCCTTGGCGTCGACGAGCTTGCCACCGACGCGCAGCCGGGTGAGGAACGTGCTCGCCATGCCCGCGCGGCCCTTGTCGAGGAACTCGACCAGCGTCGCGTGCGTCCCGACGGCGACGATGACCTCGGCGCCCTTGTCGTCGGCGAGGAGCATCGCGATGTCCTCGCTCGTGCCCGTCGCCGGGAAAACGACCGGCTCGACGCCGAGCTCCTGGACGCGCTCCAGCCCCGGTGCCTTGCCGTCCCGGTACGCGTGGACCACGACCTCGGCGCCGCTGCTCAGCGCGCGGTCGGAGACCGAGTCCATGTCGCCGACGATCATGTCCGGCTTCCAGCCGGCGTCGAGGATCGCGTCCGCGCCGCCGTCCACGCCGATGAGGACGGGCCGGTACTCCGTGATGTAGGGGCGCAGCGTCGCGAGGTCCTCGCGGTAGTGGTAGCCACGCACCACGATGAGCACCTGCCGCCCGTCGATCGGGGTGCGGATGTCCGGGACGCCGACGCCGTCGAGCAGCAGGTCCCGCTCGCGCCGCAGGTAGTTCATCGTGTTCTCGGCGAACGACTCGATCTCGACCGAGAGGTTGGCGCGCGCCTCCTCGAGGCTGCGCGCGACCGTCTCCTCGCTCTGCAGGACGCCCTCGGCCACCAGGTCGTCGCCGAGGTAGACCTTGCCGCCGTCGAGCCGCAGCTCACGGCCCTCCGGGACGGCCATGATCGCCGGGCCCAGGTCGTCGACGAGCACGATCCCCGCCTCGACGAGGACGTCGGGCCCCAGGTTCGGGTAGCGCCCCGAGACCGACTTGGCGGCGTTGAGGACGGCGGACGGCTTGGCCGCGACGAGGGCGTCGGCGGCGACGCGGTCGATGTCCACGTGGTCGATCACCGCGACGTCGCCCGGCTGGAGCCGCTTCGTGAGCGCCTTGGTGCGCGCGTCGACCTTGGCCGGGCCGAGCGTGCCGGACCCGGCCTCCGGCAGGGAGGCTTTGCGCAGAGTGAGTCTCATCGTGCCCTATCGTCCCACGACCGAGGACTCCAGAAGCTCCACCGCGTGGCGGCGGGCCGCGTCCGAGTCCTCCTGCCCGGAGAGCATCCGCGCGAGCTCGCGGACGCGCTCGTCCCCGGTGACCTCGCGCACACCGGTGACCGTGACGGCCGCGGCCGGGTCCCCGTCGTCCGTACCCGACGACGAGTCCGAGGACTTCGTCACCACGAGCTGGACGTCCGCGAACGCCGCGACCTGCGCGAGGTGCGTCACGACGACCACCTGCGCGCGGGTCGCGAGGGACGCGAGCCGGCGCCCGACCTCGACGGCCGCCTTGCCCCCGACACCGGCGTCGACCTCGTCGAAGACGAACGTCGGCAGCACCTGTCCGGTGCCGTCGACCGCCGCCGTCGCGAGCGCCACCTCGATCGCGAGCATCACGCGGGAGAGCTCGCCGCCCGACGCGCCCTTGCCCAGCGGCCGGGCCGGCGCGCCGGCGTGCGCGACGAGCGAGAACGTCACCACGTCGACGCCCCACGGTCCGGGCTCCTCGGCGCGCTCGACGTCGACGACGAGGCTCGCGCCACCCATCGCCAGCCCGCGCAGCTCGTCGGTCACCGCCGTCGCGAGCTCGGCCGCGGCGCGCTCGCGCGAGGCCGTGATCGCGGTCCCGAGGCGCTCCAGCTCCGCGTCGAGCTCGTCGCGGCGCGCGGTCGCGGCATGGAGCCGCTCGCCGCCGTCGTCCAGGTCCAGGAGCCGCAGCCCGGCGTCGCTCGCCCAGGCGAGCACGTCGTCGACCGTCTCGCCGTAGCTGCGCGTCAGCGTGCCGAGCTCGGCGAGGCGCGCGTGCGCGGTCTCGAGACCCGCGGGATCGGCGGCGAGGTCCTCGACGTAGCCGGAGATCTCCGTCGCGACGTCGGCGAGCACGTAGCCCACCTCCGCGAGCCGCTCCGCGAGCCGGGCGAGCACGGGGTCCGTGCCCGCCACCGCCTCGAGCGCGCGCCGCGCTCGGTCGACCGACACGACCGCGTTCTCCTGCGGCTCCACGGCCTCGTCGCCGGCCACGGCGTCGTGCGCGAGCTGGGCGGCGACCCGCAGCTCCTCGACGTTGCCGAGCCGCGCGACCAGCGCCGTGAGCTCGACGTCCTCGCCCGGCTGCGGCGCCACCCGCTCGACCTCGGCGAGGCCGAGGCGCAGCAGCTCGGCCTCCCGGGCACGCTCGCCCGCGCGCGCCTCGATGTCGTCGATCTCCGCCTGCAGCGCGGACCGCTCGGTCCACGCGTCGCGGTACGCGGTCAGCAGCTCGGCGTGCGGTGGACCGGCGAACGCGTCCAGCGCGCTGCGCTGCCGGCTCGCGGTCCGCAGCCGGAGCTGGTCGGACTGTCCGTGGACCGTCACGAGGTCGTCGGCGATCTCCGCGAGCACGCCCTGCGGGACGCTGCGCCCGCCGAGGTGCGCGCGCGACCGGCCCTCCGCCGCGACCGTGCGCAGGATGACGACCGTGCCGTCGTCGTCCACCTGGCCGCCCGCGTCGTCGACCCGCTGCGCGACAGCCGGACGGTCGGTGACGCGCACGCGCCCCTCGACCACGGCGCTCGCCGCGCCCGGGCGCACCGTCGCCGGGTCCGCCTTGCCGCCCATGAGCAGGCCGAGCCCGGTGAGCACCATGGTCTTGCCCGCGCCCGTCTCGCCCGTGATCACGGTCAGGCCCGCCCCGACCGGGACGCGGGCCGACCGGATGACGCCGAGGTTCTCGATCGCGATCTCCTCGAGCACGCTCACTCCTCCTCGTCCGTGACGTCCGGCTCCCCCGGTTCCCTGCCCGCGGTCGCGGCCGCGCGCTCCGCCGTCGTCCCTGCCGTCGCGGCGACGCTCGCCGCGCGCTCGCGCCACCCGACCACGGGGAGCGAGAACTTGGACACCAGCCGGTCCGTGAACGGGGCCGTGCTGAGGCGCGCGAGGCGCAGGGGCGTGTCCGAGCGCCGCACCTCGACCCGCGAGCCGTTGGGCAGGTCGATGCGCCGACGGCCGTCGCACGTGAGCACGCCCGACGACGCCGAGTCCGGCAGCACGTCCACCGTGATCGTCGAGCGCGGCCCGACCACGAGCGGCCGCGCGAAGAGCGCGTGGGCCGCGAGCGGCACGACGAGCACCGCGTCGACGTCCGGCCACATCACCGGACCGCCCGCGGAGAACGCGTGCGCCGTCGAGCCGGTCGCGGTCGCCGTCACGACGCCGTCGCACCCGAACGACGACAGCGGCCGACCGTCGACGCCGAGGACGACCTCGATCATGCGCTCGCGCTGCGCCTTCTCGACCGTCGCCTCGTTGAGCGCCCACCCCACGAGCGGCTCCGGCTCGCCCGGGAGGAAGGCGCGCACCTCGACGATCGTGCGCTCCTCGACCGTGTAGTCGTACGCCGCGAGCCGCCCCACGGCGGCGCGCAGGTCCTCGCGCTCGCTCTCGGCGAGGAACCCCACGTGCCCGAGGTTGACGCCGAGCAGCGGCACCCCGGTCCCGTGCGTGAGCTCGGCGGCGCGCAGGATCGTGCCGTCGCCCCCGAGGACCATGACGACCTCGGACTCCGCGACGCCCTCGCGCGCCCGCGTGCGCGCCATGTGGTCGCCGAACTTCTCCGCGAGGTCGTCGTCGTGCAGCGTCACGGTGAACCCGGCGCGCTCGAGCTCGGTCACCGCCTCGTGCAGCGCCACGACCGCCTCGGGGCGGCCGCCGTGGGTCACGATCAGCACGCGTCGCGTCACGGTGCTCCTCCTGTCAGGGGTCGGTCGGGCGTCGTGGCGTCGCGCGTCGGAGCCGGTCCGTCCGCGGCTGCCCGGGCGACGAGGACGACGGGCGGCAGGCCTCCGTCGGGCGCGGGTCGCCACGCCACCGCCGCGGCGGCGGCGTCCTCCAGCGCGGAGTCATCGAGCCCGGTGCCGTCGGCACGGCCGGGATCGCCCGCCCGCAGCCACCAGAAGTACTCGCGGTTGCCGCTCGGTCCGGGCAGCGGGCTCGGCACGACGGCGAGCGGGCGCAGCCCGACGACCGCCGCGTGCCGCGCGACCGCGGCGACGACCTCGACGTGGAGCGCGGGGTCGCGCACGACGCCGCCGCTCCCCAGGCGTTCCCGGCCGACCTCGAACTGCGGCTTGACGAGCAGCAGCAGGTCGGAGCCCGGGCCCACCACCCCCGCGACGGCGGGCAGCACCATCGCGAGCGAGATGAACGACAGGTCGCCGACGACGAGGTCGGGCACCGCCCCGACGTGCTCGGGAACCAGGTCGCGGACGTTGAGCCCCTCGTGCACCTGCACCCGCGGGTCCGCGCGCAGGGCCGGCACGAGCTGGTCGTGCCCGACGTCCACGGCCACGACCTCGCGCGCGCCCCGGCGCAGCAGGACGTCGGTGAAGCCCCCGGTCGACGCCCCGAGGTCGAGGCACCGCGCGCCGTCGACGGCAGGCGGTCGCAGCGGCGCGCCCGCAGGGTCCAGCGCGTCCAGCGCGTCGAGCACCCCGGCGAGCTTGAACGCGGCGCGCGAGGCGTAGCCCGGATCCGCCGGGTCGGGAGTCACGGCGAGCAGGTCGTCCGGCCCGACGGCGGCCGACGGCTTGGTCACGACCGTCCCGCTGCGCGTCACCCGGCCCGCGGCCACGAGCTCGGCGGCCTGCCGGCGCGAGCGCGCGAGCCCGCGCCGGACGAGCTCGCCGTCGAGGCGCGCACCGGTGCGCTCGGCCACGCTCAGTCCTCCGTGCGGGCGAGCTCGGCGACCAGCGCGTCGTGCACGGCCTCCAGCACCCCCACGTGGTCCGCGGTGGCGAGCCCGTCCAGCTCGTCGAGCCGTCCGAGCGCGGCGTCGAGCGGGCTGACGACCGGCGACGGCGCCTCGCCGTCCTGCCCGGCTGCCGGGCTCGCCGGTCGTCCGCCGGGAGGCGGTCCGGGAACCGGACGCAGCGGACCGTCCGTCATGTCCTGCCTCCTGTCTGCTGGGCTGCGCGAACGTCGCCCGGCCGTCGCCGGGCATCCCGGACCACGCTACCGGTTGCGTCCCACGGACGGGCACGACCGGCGGCCTGCGCCAGGCGGCGCGTCGCGCCGCCCGACCGTCGGGCTCAGTGCGTCCCGACGGGCAGCTCCGGGACCGTCGACGGGTCCACGGGGAGCCCCGCGTCGGCGGAGGCCCACGCCGCGGCGGCGGCCGCCCGGACGGTGTCGACCGTCGCGGTGCCGCGCACGTCCAGGCGCAGCGCGCCGTCGTCGACGCGCGCCGCGCTGTCACCGCACGACCACCAGCCGGCCTCGGTGCGCACGGGCACCGGGTGCGGCTCGAGGAGGCTGCGCAGGTCGGCGCCCACGTAGTGCGGGCGCAGGTGCGGCTCCGCCAGGATCGCGTCCCGCGCCGTGCTCACCCCGGTCAGGACGTGCAGACCGGGATAGCCGCCCGCGCGGGCGCCCGCGAGGTCCGTGTCGAGCCGGTCCCCGACGACGAGCGGCGCCTCGGAGCCCGCACGCTCGATCGCGAGCCGGTACATGGTCGGCGACGGCTTGCCCGCGCTGTCGGGCTCCACGCCCGTCGCGGCGCGGACCGCACCGACGAGCGACCCGTTGCCCGGCGCGAACCCGCGCGCGGTCGGCAGCGACAGGTCGAGGTTGCTCGCGACGTGCCACGCGCCCCGCTGGACGGCGTACGCCGCCTCGGCGAGCTGCGCCCAGCCGAGCTCCGGCGCGAAGCCCTGCGCCACGGCGTCGGGCTCGTCGTCCGCGCTCTCCACGAGCACGAACCCGGCGTCGTGGACCGCCGTCACGAGACCCGCCCCACCGACCACGAGGACGCGCGCGCCCGGCTCGAGGCGGGTCCGCAGCAGCGCGGCGGCCGCCTGCGCGGCGGTCATGACCTCGTCCGCCGAGGTGGGGATGTCGAGGCCCGTCAGCTGCTCGGCGACCGAGCCGGGCTCGCGCGACGCGTTGTTCGTGACGAACACGAGACGCATGCCGCGGGCGCGCGCCGTCGTCAGGCCCTGGGACGCGTGCTCGATCGGCTCGTGCCCGCGGTACGCCACGCCGTCGAGGTCGACGAGCGCGAGGTCGTACCGGTCGGCCAGCGCGACGTCGCTCCCGAGCAGCCCGGCGGTCACCGGTCCGCCCCGTCGGACGGCGCGGCACCCTTCGTCGCGCCCGGACCCTCGTCCGCGAGCTGCTCGGACTCCTCGAGCTCGTCCGTCAGGTCGTAGACGACGACGTCGTCGTCCTCCTCGCCCAGCGCCGCAGCGAGCAGGCTCGCGTCGATGCCCGCGAGGATCTCCGCGGCCTCCTCGGTCCGCCCCGCGACCTCGAGCACCGATGCGCGCGCCTGCAGGACGCGTGCACCCAGCTCGCCGCGGGTCCCGACGGCGGGCACCTGCTCGAGCGCCGCGAGTGCCGCGTCGAGCTCGCCGAGGTCGACGCGCGCGCCGCTCACGACGATCGCGAGCTCCGTACGCCCCACGTCGTCCAGGGTCGCGGCCTCCTCCGACGCCGCCAGGGCGAGCGCGCGCTCCGGCCGCCCGAGCCCGCGCTCGCAGTCGGCCATGATCGGCAGGTGCTCCGACGACCCGTTGAGGCGTCGCACCGTGCGCAGCTCGCGGAGCGCCTCGGCGTACCGGCCGGTCGCGTAGGCCGTCAGGCCCGCCGCCTCGCGCGCGACGTCGACACGGCCGGCACGACGCACGGCCGCCTGCGCGTGCTCGTAGGCGAGCTCCGGGTCGGAGTCGATGAGACGTCCGGCCATGACCAGGTGACGTCCGACCACCTCGGCGGTCTCCTTGCTCAGGGTCCGCAGGCGCCCGCGCGCCGCGCGGTCGAACTGAGAGATCTGCACCTCGTCGGGGATCGCCGGCCCCGCGGGATGACGCGGCTCGGGACGACGGTCGAAGCCCTCACGGTCCCGGCCCGCCCCTGCGCGGGGTGCGTGGCCGCGGCGGTCGCCGCCCCGGCGGTCGTCACGCGGGCCCGTGCCGCCCCGACGGCGGTCGGTCGCGTCCCGGTCGTACCGCCCGCGGTTCCCCTCACCGGCTCGCGCGGGACCCTGGTACCCGTCGCCGCGCGCCCCGGACGTGGCACGCCCGTCACGAGCGGGTGCCCGGTCGTCACGGCGACCCGGACGGTCGCCGGCGCGACGGTCGGGGTCCGCGCCCCCGTACGCGCGCTCGGGGCGGCCCCTTTCCCCCCGGCCGCGCGTGCCGTCGGGCTTGCCCCGGTAGCCGCCGTCCTGACGTCCGCGCGACTCGCCTACGCCGCGCCGGGCGTCGTCGCCACCACCGCGGCGACGGTCGCGGTCGCCGGAGCTCGTGTCGCCACCGGACCGTCCAGGCCCCGCCCCGCGCGCGTCGCGCGAGTGACCCTGTCGCCCGTCACGGTCGCGGCGACCACCACGGTCGTCGCCCGACGACGGGCGGTCCGACTCGGGATCGTGGGAGGTGTCGTTCACGGGGTGACCTCTCGTTCTGGAGTTTGCGCAGGCCATCTTCCCACGTCGGCCCCACCGTGACACGTGACGGAGGGCGCGGAGAGCACTGCGGCGCGACGTCCGCACGGGCCGGCCCCGACGAGGGCGGTCCGGCGTGACGGTCTGGAA
>NZ_JBGNYC010000064.1:0-20579 GCF_051844275.1 Cellulosimicrobium sp. CpK407 | reverse complement strand
TGACCGTCACGACGCCGGCCGCTCGGAGCGCGACCGGCTGCGCACCGGACGGTGCTCGTGGAGGAGGCCGCCGACCGTCGACGTGCGGTAGCCCTGTGCCGCCAACCCGTCGAGCAGGGTGACGAGCACCCGCGCGCGGTCGAAGCGGGGCAGCTCCTGGCCCGGCTCGAGCGTCTCGGGGTCGGCCCGGTCGTCGTGGAGCAGCACGATCCCGCCGGGGAACACGTCGTGGAGGGCGCGTCCGGCGATGCGGTCCTCGTCGTCGTGCAGCCAGTCGTGCGCGTCCCCCGACCAGATGACCAGCTCGAGCCCCAGCGCGCGGATCCCGCGCGCCTGCGGCACGGTGTGCCGCCCGTAGGGCGGGCGGTAGAGCCGCAGCGGCACGCCGGTCACGTCCTCGACGCGCCGCTTGGCGTCGCCGATCCGGCGGACCGCCTCCTCGTCGCCGAGCGTGAGGAGGGATCGATGGTCCTCACCGTGCAGCGCGACCTCGTGGCCCTCCGCGACGACCCGTCGCGCCACCTCCGGGTACCGGGCGACGTGCTGCCCGAGCACGAAGAAGGTGGCCGTGGCGCCCCTCCGCGCCAGGACGTCGAGGAGGCGAGGGGTGTGCTCGGGGTGCGGGCCGTCGTCGTACGTCAGGGCGACGACCCGCTCGGTGGTGTCGACGCAGAACACGCCGAACTCGCGCGCGAGCACGGGCGGCACGGGGAAGGGCGGGACGGCCTGGGACCGGAACGTCCCCCCGGCGGGCCGCGGGTCACGGTCGAGGGCTCCCCGGCGGACGAGCACGGGCCACCGGGCGCGGCTCACGGCGCACCCCCGGCGTCGCGGCGACCGTTCACGCCACCACCCCTCTCAGCCGGACACCGAGGCGAGCATATCGACGCCGACGGCGCCCGGGCCGTGGCAGCGGGACCGCGTGGTCGCCCGGCCCGGGTGAATTCCCCGCGAACCCGCGGTGACGGCTCGTCGCTGACCTAGGGTTTGGCTGTGGAGCCGACGCCTGCGCTGCCCCCCGGGACGCGCGTCCTCGATCTCGGCGCGCGCGACGGCGCCGTCGCCGCCGACCTTCGCGCCGTCGGCCTCGACCGCTACCTCGGCCTCGTCGAGCCCGGACGTCTCGCGGCGGCCCGCCGTGCGGCCGGCGACCTGGCCGACCGGCTCCACCCCGTGCCGACGCCCGACGTGGCGGCGCGGTGCTCGACGGACCTGCTGATCCTGCGCGCCGACCGCGCGCGGGTCCTGTGGACGGTGCGCGACCTCGGCCACCTGCGGTACCTCGCGGTCGAGCACGGGGCCGGGATCTCGGGGCTGGAGGCGCGCCTGGCCGTCCTCGTCGGCCGGGCGGGCGGTCGCCTCGCCCCGCTCGGCCGGTTCGTCTGGGGTGGGCGTGCCTTCGACCTGTACCGCCTGCCGCCGCCGCACGGCCCGGCCCCGCGCACCTACTTCTCACCCGTCTGGGGTGCGACCGGCCTCGCGACCCGGCTCAAGGAGGCGGGCCTGCGGTACGCGGTCCTGCGCTGGTTCGAGTCGCTCCCGGTGATCGAGCCGGGCGAGGACCTCGACCTCCTCGTGGCGGACGACAACGTCGACGCGCTGCGCGGGATCCTCGAGTCGGAGCCGGGGACGATGCCCGTGGACCTCTACAGCGTGTCCGGGCTCGCGGCGTCGGACTACCAGGGGGCGGCCTACTATCCCCCGGCCCTCGCCGAGCAGGTCCTCGACCGGGCCGTGGTGCACGAGAGCGGGTTCCTCGTGCCCTCGCCGCAGGACCACCTGCACTCTCTCGCGTACCACGCGGTCTATCACAAGGGACGCCGCTCGGGGCTTCCCTCGCGCGGGCTGGGACCGGCCGAGCCGGCGCCCGAGCACGACTATCCCGCGGAGCTCCGGCGGCTCGCGCGAGGGCAGGGGGTGGCGCTCGACCCCTGGTACGAGGACGTGGACGCCTACCTCGGGTCCGTCGGGTGGCGACCGCCGACCGACGCGCTGCGACGGCTCTCGTCCGGGAACGCGTGGGCGCGGGGTCTGCTCGCCTCCGACCACGACGCCCGGCTCGGCGACGCGGAGCTCGCTGTGTTCCTCGTGCGCGAGGCGACCCTCGCCGTCGTCCCGGCGGAGCAGGTCGAGGCGGTGCTCGACCGCTTCGGCTTCGACGTGCTGCTGGCAACGGACCTCGGCCCCACGGCCCGGGAGCGCGCGGCCACGGCGCTGCGCGGCGGCAACTGGGGCCGCGGGCCCTTCCCCCGCAGCGGGGGCGATCCCGTGCGCATGGTCGTCGCGCTCCACTACGCGCCGGAGGAGCCCTACGACTGGCTGCGCGAGCGCTACCCGCACCTGACCAACGCCGAGACGTTCGAGGCGAAGTCGGAGGTCCGCCGGCTCGTCGAGCAGCGCGTGCCGGAGCCCGAGCAGTTCAACCCCCTGCACTCCTCGGACAGCACCGCCGAGGCGTGGGAGTACCTCGACGTGATCGCGCCCGACGCCGTCGGGACCGTCCGGGCCGAGGCCGAGCGGCGCGCCGCGCAGCACGTGGCACCGCCCGGCACGGTCCGCACGCTCAGCGTCGGCCGGCGCGCGCGCGTCGACGTGGTCGCCGGCACGGACGGCCTCGTCGTCCGGAAGACGTTCGCCCCGCCGTTCACCCGGTTCCTCGACCGCGAGCTCACCGCGCTCCGTGAGCTCGGTGGCCGCGTCGCCGCGGTCCCCCCGCTCGTCGCCGCCGGCACCGACTGGTTCGCGTGCCCCTGCTAC
The DNA here is from genome assembly GCF_051844275.1 of Cellulosimicrobium sp. CpK407. Lineage (NCBI taxonomy): Bacteria > Bacillati > Actinomycetota > Actinomycetes > Micrococcales > Promicromonosporaceae > Cellulosimicrobium > Cellulosimicrobium sp. CpK407. The sequence goes on along the minus strand of NZ_JBGNYC010000064.1, from coordinate 17,822 downwards.
GAGGACACTCTCGGCGCGGCCCGGTCGAGGACGGGCCTGCTCCCTCTCGCGGTCGTGCGCAGCATGGTCGACGTCCTGCGCGAGCTCCACGGCCTCGGGTACGACCTGGTGGACGCGAAGCCCGGCAACTTCGTCCTCGACCCCACGCACGGGCTCAAGGTCGTCGACTTCGAGTTCCTCCACCGGTACGACGACGAGCCGCCTTCCTTCGCGCGGGCCGTCGGGCTGGTGGGCCCCGGCCCCGAGTTCCGCGGGGACGTCCCGGTGGGCGAGATGGGCTACGACGCGCGCTGGCTCGCCGCGACCGGCCTGCCGCTCGACGTGCTCGTCGACGGGTCGGTCGTCACCCAGCACCTGGCTCGGGCGCGGTACCGCCTACGGCTGCTGACCGTCCTGCCCGGTTCACCGCCGCGGCGCGTCGCACGCCGGGCGCGCGCGAGCGTCCGGCACGCCCGGTGGCTCGCCACCTCCCGGTACACCGAGTGGGCCCGACGTCGTGCCGCGTCCGGGCGTGAGACAGGAGCACGATGACCCTCCCCGACCCCGTGGCCCCGTCGCCCGGCGCGCCGCACCCCACCGTCACCGTGGTGGTGCCGGTCTACAACGACGTCGCGCGCCTGCGGACGTGCCTCGCGGCCCTCGCCGCCCAGGACTACCCGGCGGACCGGTTCGACGTCGTCGTGGCGGACAACGCCTCGACCGAGGACCTGCGGCCCGCGCTCCCCGCCGGGGACGGGCGCTTCACGGTCGTCCTCGAGCCCCGGCGCGGGTCGTACGTCGCGCGCAACACGGCCGCGCGACGCGCGACGGGCGAGGTGCTCGCGTTCACCGACGGGGACTGCATCCCGCGCCCGGACTGGCTCTCGCGCGCCGTCGCGGCGCTCACCGCCGAGGACCCGCCCGACGCCGTCGGCGGTGACATCAACATCCTCTTCCGCGACGGGTCGCGCCCGACGACCGGCCCCGAGCTGTACGAGACGGTCGAGGGCTTCGACCAGGAGCGCTTCGTGACCGTGACGCACTTCGCGGCGACCGCGAACCTCGTCGTGCCCCGGGCGACGTTCGAGCGCGTCGGCGACTTCAACGCGGCGCTGAAGTCGGGCGGCGACCTCGAGTGGGGCCGCCGGCTCCAGGAGATCGGGGGACGGCTCGACTTCGCTGCCGACGCGGTCGTCGACCATCCGTCGCGACCCTCGTGGCGCGACCTCACGCACAAGACGGTCCGGATCACGCACGGCCTCGTCGACCTGACCGAGAACCCGGAGACCGCGGGCTTCGCGCGCGACAGCTGGCACAACACGAAGCAGACCTTCACGGTGTGGATCCGCATCTGGCAGGCGCCCTGGCCGGAGGAGCGGGGCGCGAAGCTGCGGTTCGCCGCGGCGCGCAGCTATGCGGGCCTGCTGGAGCTGGGCGTCCGGGCACGGCGGCGCCTCACCGACCGGGGGCGGGCCCGGCGCTCCGGGGTGAGCGGGTGACGGACGACGTCGGCGTCACCCGACGCGCGGCGGCGGACCGCCCCTGGCACGAGGTGCCGGAGCACGTGCGACGCACGGTGCGCTCCGCGACGAGCGTCGACCTCGTGATCGACGCGATGACCGACGCGGAGTCGCCCTGGCCGGTCGAGCTCCAGCGCCGGCTCCTCCACCCCGCGTCGGGCGGCCCCGCCGTCCTCGTCCCGCGCGCGGGCGGGCGCGGCCTCGTCCTGGGCGGCGAGCGGCACGCCCTGGCACCCGCGCTGCACTTCCTGGGCCTCGACGTCGCACGGGCCGACTGGGTCGGCGACCGGCTGCGCTTCCAGCAGCTCGCGCACCCGGTGCCCGGCGCGTCCGCCGTGCACCTGGACCTCCCGGCCCGCCTCCCGTTCCCCGACGCGTCCGTCGACCTCGTCTGGGTCGACGTGGACGAGGTGCTCGCTCTCGTCGGGGTCCGCGGGGCCGTGGGCTTCCTGGTCGAGGTCGAGCGGGTCCTGGCGCCCGGCGGGACGGTCGTCGCCGACGTCCGGCACCGCGGACGGCGTACCGTCGACGCGGTCCGACGGCGTGCGGCCGCGGGCGCGGACGTCGTGCCGGTGCGGTATCTCCTCGCTCGCGCCGGGCTCGTCCCGGTCGGACGGCACGCCCTGCTGCCCCGTCGCGACGACTGGGCCCGCCTCGTCCCGGCTCCGCGGCTGCGGGAGGAGCTCGCCGCCACCGACCTCAGGACGGGGGCGCGGCAGGCGGCGGCCCGTACGCTCCGAGCCCTGGGCGCGTCCGGCGTCCTGGCGCCGGACGCCGTCGTGCTCGCCCGGCGCCGTCGCGACACCTCACGGGACGTGACGACGCTGGCCGAGCGGGTGGCGAGGTCGCGCCACCCGGTCGTCGCCGCCCTGTCGGACGCCCGGGTCGCCGTGCGCGGCGAGCGGTTCGTCAAGGTCCCGCTGTCAGCCGACCAGCAGCAGGCTCTGGGGCGGGAGGTCGCGGCGACGCACGAGGCCGCCGCGTCGGGGTTCGGCGCCTTCGTGCTCGACGAGGTCATGGCGCCGTCGTACGACGGCGTCCGTGTCGCCGACGCGCCGCTGCTCCGCGCCCGGCCCGTCTCCCTCGACGAGGCCGAGGACGTCCTGGCACGGGCGCTGCCGGCGCCGACGTCGCCGGACGCGCACCGCCCGCTCCGGACGACGGCCGCCTGGCGGCGTCTCGAGTCCGCGCGGGGCGAGCGGGACTGCGCCGAGATCGGCGCCGCGAGCCTGCGGGACCGTGTTCTGCGGGCCCACGGCCACCTGCTCGTCCCCGTCGGCCCGACCCACGGCGACCTCCACCCGGACAACGTCCTCGTGACCGCCGAGGGCTCGGCGCACCTCGTCGACTGGAACCGCTTCGAGCCCGACAACCCGCTCGTGCTCGACGCGGCGTACGCGGCGTGCCAGGTCGACCTGGCACGGACGGGATCGGGGCTGGCCGAGGCGGTCCGCCGGCTCGCGGCCGACGAGCTCACCGGCCCGCTCGCCACGAGCGTGGCCTCCCGGCGCGGCGAGCTCACCGTCGCCCAGGTCGCCACGCTCGTCGTCCTGGACCGGGTCGTCTCGTACAGCCTGCCGCGGCGGCGGTACAAGCCGTGGACGTTGTCCACGATGCGCGCGTCGGTCGTCACGGTCGACGCTCTCCCGGGCTGAGTCCCGGAGGTCTCACGCGCGCGACGTGCGCCGCACCCCGGCCCAGGCCCGGCGGACCGGAGCGCCGGGCGCGAACCGGACCGCCCAGGCCACCTCACCGACCGCGGCAGCGGGCCGGCGCAGGCGGACCGCGGAGCGCGCGGCTCGACCGGCGCTCCACCACGCGAACCGCTCGTTGGCGGCGAGCCGGTCGTCGTAGGCGAGCACGAGGTCGCGGCGGCCCGCCGCGCGCGCGTCGTCCCGGTGCCGGCGCAGGATGACGCGCAGGCTCGTCGCGAGGTCGCGGTGGGAGCGCGTGGTGTTCGATGTGTGGTGGCGGTAGTCCACGAGGACGTCGTCCACGAAGGCGAACGGCCCCCGCGCGGCGGCCTTCAGGACGAGGTCCATGTCCTCGCCCTGCCGATACTCCGGGTCGAAGCCGCCGACGGCGTCGAACGTCTCCCGACGGATCACGAGGTTCGGGAGCATGACGCCCGGTCCGCGGATCACGGCGCGCTGGTCGTCGGCGGCCCGCTGGTCCGCGGCGACGAGCTCGGCACCGCCGGCGTCGATCGTCCGCATCCCGCAGTAGCTCACCACGACGTCCGGCCGCGCGGCCATGACCTCGGCGTGGCGCCGCAGCCGGTCCGGGTGCCAGCGGTCGTCGTCGTCGAGGAACGCGACCAGCTCGCCGGAGGTCTCGGCGACCCCGGCGTTGCGCGCCGCGGACACGCCCGCGGCTGCCCGTCGCACCACGCGCGGCCGAGGAGACGCGACGTCCCGCGCCGCGTCCTCGACGATCCGGAGCAAGTCCGCCGGCTCGGGCGAGCCGTCGTCGACGACGACGAGCTCGGCGGCGGGGTACGACTGCGCGAGGACGGACGCGAGCGCCTCCGCGAGGAACGGCCCGCCGCGGTTCGTCGCCACGACGACGCTCACGCTCGGGAGGGCGGTGCCGTCCTCGTCCGTCTGCCGGACCTCGCCCACGTGCTCCTCCGTGTCTTCGCCGCGTCCCTGCCGTGTCGCCGTCCTGCGCGGCCACCGCACCCGGGCCGCGGACGGATGGGGTGAAATCGGCGGATTCCCGCGGGATCCGTGGCCTGCTGGGGGACAATCTCCCACATGAGGGTCCTTCGCGTCTCGCACAGCGCCGTGGTCGACGCCTGGCGCGAGCGCGAGCGCGAGCTGCGTGCGCGGGGGGTCGACGTCCGGCTGCTGTCGGCGCGCGCGTGGGACGAGGGCGGCACGACCGTCCGCCTCGTGCCCCGCCCGGGCGAGCCGGTGCGGGGCGTGCGGACGATCGGGTCGCACCCCGCCCTCTTCGTGTACGACCCGCTCCCCCTGTGGCGCGCGCTCGGGCAGGAGTGGGACGTGCTCGACGTGCACGAGGAGCCCTTCGCGCTCGCGACGGCGCAGGTCCTCCTGCTGCGCCGGCTGCGCGCGGTCGTCTCGCGCCGCCCCGCCCCGCCGTACCTCCTCTACTCCGCGCAGAACCTCGACAAGCGCTACCCGTGGCCGTTCCGGTGGTTCGAGGCGCGCGCGCTGCGCGGTGCTGCGGCCATGTCGGTCTGCAACGACGAGGCGGGCAGGATCGTGCGCGCCAAGGGCGCCCGAGGGCGCGTCGAGACGGTCCCGCTGGGCGTCGACCCGGCGGTCTTCGCGCCCGACGCCGGTCGGGACGACCGCGCCCCGGATCGCCTCCGCGTGGGGTACGCGGGGCGGCTCGCGCACCACAAGGGCGTCGACGTGCTCCTCGCCGCGGTCGCGGGCGACGACCGGCTCGACCTCGTCGTCGCGGGCGACGGCCCGGACCGCGCGGCGCTCCAGGAGGCGGCGCGACCGCTCGGCGACCGGGTCCGGTTCGTCGGCGCGCTCACGGACGCCGACCTCGTCGCGTTCTACCGCTCGCTCGACGCGCTCGCCGTCCCGTCGCGCGAGACGCCCGGCTGGGTCGAGCAGTTCGGGCGGGTCGCGGTCGAGGCGATGGCGTGCGGCGTGCCGGTCGTGGCGACCCGCACGGGAGCGCTGCCCGACGTCGTGGGCGGCGCGGGCCTGCTCGTCGCCCCCGAGGACCCGGCCGCCCTGCGCGCCGCGCTCGTGCGCGTCCGCGACGAGGACGGCCTGGCCGACCGCCTGCGCGCGGCGGGGGCGGAGCGCGCGGCGGCGTGCTCGTGGGCCGAGGTCGCCCGCCGCTACGCCGGGCTCTACCGGACGGCGGTCGACGGTGGGCCGGGCTCCGCGCGTGCGCGGCCGACCGACGAGCGCGACCCGTCCGCGGGCGTGCCGCCCGAGGTCGTCGTCGTCGCCTACGGCTCCCCCGCGATGGTGCGCGACGCGCTCGCCCCGCTCGCCGGGAAGTACCCGATCACGGTCGTCGACAACTCGTCCCTGCCCGAGATCCGGGAGATCACCGAGCTCGCGGGCGGGCGCTACCTCGACCCCGGCCGCAACGGCGGGTTCGCCGCGGGGGTGAACCACGCGCTCGCCCACCGCCAGGTGCCCAGCGCCGACGTCCTCCTCCTCAACCCGGACGCCGTCGTGACCTCCGAGGACGTCCAGGCCCTCCACCGCGCGCTCCACGCCGACCCGGGGATCGCGAGCGTGGGGCCGGAGCAGGTGGACGACGACGGCACCCGGGCGCGCGTGGTCTGGCCGTTCCCGTCCCCGGCGGCCACGTGGACGGAGGCCGTCGGGCTCGCGCGGCTGCGCCGGACCCCGGCGGAGCGCTCGTTCGTCATCGGCTCGGTGCTGCTGCTCCGCGCGGCGGCGCTCGACGACGTGGGCGGCTTCGACGAGCGGTTCTTCCTCTACGCGGAGGAGACCGACTGGGCGTACCGCGCGGTGCGGGCCGGGTGGCGGCACGCCGTCGTGCCCGAGGCGCACGCGCTGCACCTCGGCGGCGCGACGAGCAGCGACCCGAGCCGCCGGGAGACGCACTTCCACGCGTCGCAGGAGCGCTACCTGCGCAAGCACCACGGTCGTGCGGGCTGGGCGCTCGCGCGTGCCGGGGCCGTCGTCGGGGCGGCGGCGCGCTCCGTCGCGCTGCGCGGGGACGGTCGCGAGTCCGCGCGGCGGCGGCTGCGGCTCTACCTCGCGGGGCCCGTCCGCGCGGAGTCGGCGCTGTGACGCAGCGCGCCCCGCTCCTCCGGCGTCGGCCCGTCCTCTACCGTGCGCCGCGCGTCCCCGGCGCGCTCGCCGCGCGCAGCCGGACCGTCGCCGGCTGGCTCCTCGGGGGAGCCGTCGTCGTCGCGCTCCTCGCGCTCCTCGGCTTCGTCGTCCCCGAGCTCCAGATGGCCGCTGTCGGCGGCGCGCTCGTGGTGCTCGTCGTCGGGCTCACGGCGTACGAGCCGGTGGCCCTGCCGATCCTCGCCATGCCCGCGCTCGTGGTCGTCCAGCGCGTCGGCGGGGGCGGGGTCGACCTCTCCCTCAGCGACTTCGCGCTGTTCGGCGCGTTCTGGTTCGCGCTCTTCTTCTCGCCCCGGCCGTTCTCGCGGCCGATGCGCGCGATGCTCTGGCTCTCGTTCGTCTACCAGGTCGCGACGCTCTTCACCGTGCTCGTCAATCCCTTCAGCGCGAACGTCGTCGAGTGGTTCCACGCATGGCTCTCCGTCGCGGGCGCCCTCGTCCTGGGCTGGGCGGTCGGCCGCTCGGGTCGCGCCCGGCTCGGCCTCACCCTCTTCCTGCTGCCGTGCCTCGCCATCGCTGCGCAGACCTGCCTGGTCGCGCTCCAGCAGCTCGCGGCGGGCAACACGGGACCGGTGTACATCGAGACTCCGCTCGCGATGCACAAGAACTTCATCGGGTGCGTGCTCGCGTTCGCCGCGCTCACGGCCTACGCACGACCGTGGTGGGTCGGCTGGCCGCGCTGGTTCTCGCTCGGGGCGTTCTGGCTCTGCTCCCTCGGCGTGCTCGCCGCCCAGGCGCGGCAGGCGCTCATCGGGCTCGCGATCGGCATCATGCTCATCACGCTGCGGGGCGACCCCGACCGCAAGCGCTCGAAGCTCATCCTGCTCGCCGCGGTCCCGGCCATCTACTTCGTCGTGCTCGCCGTGCAGGAGCAGCTCGAGTCGGGGAACGAGTTCAACTCCGCGAACCAGCGGCTCACCTGGTACGCCGACTCGATCGACGTGTGGCAGCGCAGTCCCTGGGTCGGCATGGGGCTGCGGTGGTGGACCGCGGGCGTCACGGAGTTCGTCTTCCAGCCGCCCAACGTCGAGCTCGAGGTGCTGACGTCCGCCGGGATCGTCGGGCTCGTCGGGTTCCTCGTGCTGTTCCTCGGCGGGATGGTCGTGCTGTGGCGGATCAACCCCCGCTTCGGGACCCTCGCGTTCTCGATGCTCATGATGCGCTTCGTCCAGGGCCAGTTCGACCTCTTCTGGGTGTCCGTCCAGGTGACGGTGCCCTTCGTCATCGTGGGTGTGTGCCTGGGCGCCGAGGCGTACGCCGAGTCGCGGCAGCGCGCCCGCGACGTGACCGGTCGAGAGCTCCCTCTCGACGAGCTGCGATCCGTGCGGGAGATGGCCGAACGATGACCGAGCTGCGGATCCTGCAGATCGCCCCGGAGATCGCCCCGGGCAGCGGCGTCGGCGGCGTCGCGCACCACCTGGAGGAGGCGTTCGAGCGCGCCGGGGTACCGACCGCGCGCTTCACGCTCGCCGACGCGCGCGGCACGTGGCTCCCCGAGCCCGGACCGGGCGTCCGGGGCCGGCTCGTGCTCCTCGCGCGGGTCGTGTGGTTCTCCACGGTCGGGACGGTCCTCGCCCGTCGCCGGGTCGCCCGCGAGCGCCGCGCGGGCCGGGGCGCCGGGGACGCGGTGGTCTCGATCTGCCACAACGACGTCCTCGCCGGCGACGTCTACGTCAACCACGGCATCCTCCGGGTCGCCATGCGGGCGCGCGGCGGGTACGCGTGGCGCATGGCGCGCAACCCGCTGCACCTCTTCACGGCGGCCCGCGACGCGCTCCGGTACCGCGGCCGCGCCCACCGCGTCGTCGTCAACCTCACGCGGTTCGAGCGCGACGCGCTGCGCAGCACGTACCCGCGGCTGCGCGCCCGGGCGGTCGTCATCGGCAACGGGGTGGACGTCGCACGCTTCGCGCCGCCCACGCCCACCGAGCGTGCCGCCGCCCGGACCGCGGCGGGCGTGCCCGCGGGCGCCGTCCACGTCGTGTTCGTCGGGCACGAGTTCGACCGCAAGGGCCTCGACCTCGTGCTCGCCGCGGCCCTGGACCTGCCGGACGTCCACGTGAGCGTCGTCGGGGGGACGCCGGACATGCTCGCCGACGTCCGGGCGCGGGTCGCCCGCCTCGGGACGGCCGGCCGCGTGCACCTCGCGGGCCGCGTGCCCGACCCCCGGCCCTGGCTGCACGCCGCCGACGCCCTCGCCCTGCCCAGCGCGTACGAGGCGAACGCGCTCGTCGTCCTCGAGGCGCTCGCGTGCGGGGTCCCGGTCGTCGCGACCCCCGTGGGCTATGCGCCCGACGTGGTCGAGGACGGGGTCACCGGGTGGCTGGTGGACCGGACGGTCGAGGGCGTCCGGACCGGGCTCGCGGCCGTCGCCGCCCTGGACGACGACGAGCGTGCCGAGGTCTCGGCGCGCGCGCGTGCCGCCGCCGTGCGGCACGACTGGGACGCCGTCGCACGTCGCTACCTCGAGCTCGCGGCGGCGCTCGCCACCGCACGATCGGAGCCCCGCCCGTGAGGATCCTCCACGCCGTCCGGTCCGACGGCTTCGCCGGCGTCGAGCGGCACGTGGCGCGGCTCGCGCGCGCGCAGTCGGCCGCTGGCCACGACGTCGCGGTCGTCGGCGGAGCGCCCGACGGCATGCGCGCGACGGTGGACGACCCCACCGTCCCCCTCCTCCCGGCGGCCTCGACCGGCGACGTCGTGCGGGCGCTGCGCCGGCACGCGGCGACGGCGGACGTCGTCCACGTGCACATGACGGCGGCCGAGGTCGCCGCGGCCGTCGCGGCCCGCACGACGCGCGGGTTCCCGCCGGTCGTGTCGACGCGCCACTTCGCCCGGCGGCGCGGCACCGGGGCGCGGGGACGGCTCGTCGCGGTCGTCGCCGCGTCGTCGGTACGGGCCCAGATCGCCATCAGCCGGTACGTCGCGGACCACGTGGAGGGGGACAGCGTGGTGGTGCACCCCGGCGTGGCGGACCGTCCCGACGGGCGCGACGCCGCCGCGCGCGACGACGTCGTGCTGGTCGTGCAGCGGCTCGAGGCCGAGAAGCGCACCGACCTCGCGCTCGAGGCGTTCGCGGCCTCCGGGCTCGCGGACCGCGGATGGCGGCTCGAGGTCGCGGGCGACGGCGCGCAGCGGACGGCGCTCGAAGGCCTCTCCCGGTCGCTCGGCATCGAGGGCGCCACGTCGTTCCTCGGGGCGCGCGACGACGTCGACGCCCTCCTGGGCCGCGCGGGCCTGCTCGTCGCGCCGTGCCCCGTGGAGGGACTGGGGCTGAGCGTGCTCGAGGCGATGGCGAGCGGCCTGCCGGTCGTCGCGTCCGCGGCGGGCGGGCACCGCGAGACGCTCGGCGGGATCGACCCGCTCACGCTCTACCCCGCGCTCGACCCGGTCGCCGCCGGCCGCTCCCTGGCCGCGCTCGCAGCCGATCCCGGACGCCGCGACGCGTGCGCCGCCGCCGGCCGCGCCGCGCAGCGCGCGCGCTTCACGCCCGCGGCGCAGGTCGCCGGGACGGACGCGGTCTACCGCGCGGTGCTCGCGTGACGGCCGCCGCGGGCGCCGTGGGCGATGTGGGTGCGGGCGACGTCGTCGTCCTGTCGCTCGAGCGCTGGGACGACGTGTGGCGCCGCAACCAGTACCTCGTCGCGGAGCTGTGCCGCGCCGACCCGACGGCCCGCGTGCTGTTCGTCGAGCCGGCGGCCGACCCGCTCCACCGGCTCAGCCGGCGCGGCGTCCCCCGCCCCGGCCGCGGTCTGCGCACCGCGCCCGCCGTGGACGGGATCGCCCCGGGGCGCGTGCTCCTCCACGAGCCGACCAAGTGGCTCCCTCGCAGGGTCGACCCGCGCGCGGACGCACGGCTCGCACGGTCGGTCGAGCGCGCCGTGGCCCGCGTCGGCCTGCGCCGCCCGGTGCTCTGGGTCAACGACCCCTCCGGCGCCGCGGTCGTGCGGCGCACGGGCTGGCCCGCGCTCTACGACGTCACCGACGACTGGCTCGCCGCCGACCGCTCCCCCGCCGAGCACGCTCGGCTGGTCGAGGACGAGGCGACGCTGCTGGAGCGGTGCGCCGAGGTCACGGTGTGCTCCTCGGGCCTGGTCGCGCGCAAGGGGGCGATCCGCGACGTGACGCTCCTGACGAACGGCGTCGACCTCGACCGCTACCGCGGCGCGTACGACCGTCCGTCCGACCTCCCCGCCGGCCCGGTCGCGCTCTACGTCGGGACCGTGCACCCCGACCGGTTCGACGTCCCGCTGCTGCTCGCCACGGCCCGCGCGCTCGACGGGCACGCCCGCGTGGTGCTCGTCGGCCCGGTGGTGGACCTCTCCGCCGCCGAGCACGCCGACCTCGCGCGCGCCGAGGTCGTGCTCCTCGGTCCCCGTCCCTGGACCGACGTTCCCGCCTACCTGCGCCACGCCGACGTCCTGCTCGTCCCGCACGTCGTCGACGCGTTCACGGACAGCCTGGACCCCATCAAGCTCTACGAGTACCGGGCCGTCGAGCGGCCCGTGGTGTCGACGCCCGTGGCCGGGTTCCGGGACGAGCCCGGGGTGCGGGTCGCCGCCGGCGAGGACTTCCCGACGGCGGTGCTCGCCGCGCTCGGCGACGCGGCGCCCCCGCGCGCCGACCGGCTCGCCACCGACCCGCCCGACGTCCCGACCTGGCGCGGCCAGGCCGCGCTCATGCGCGCGGCGCTGGCCCGGACACGGACGTCCAGACGTCCGTGAGCACCCGCGCCGTGCGCCCCACGGGGAACCTGCGGAGCGCCGACGCGCGCGCCCGGAGCGCGCGCTCGCGGGCCGCGGCCGGGTCGTGCAGCACGTCGAGCAGCGCCGCCGCGATCGCCTCGGCGTCGCCGGGCGGGACGAGGAGCCCGAGCGGGTCACGTCCTTCCTCGGGGTCGTCGAGGATCTCCTCGACGCCGCCCGCCCGCGTCGCGACGAGCGGGACGCCCCGGACCATCGCCTCGACGACGACCTGGCCGAACGGCTCGGGCACGGGCGACGCGTGCACGCACACCGCCGCCCGGTCGAGCTCCGCCCGCGGGTCCGGCACGAAGCCGACGAGGTCGACGTGGTCGTCGAGCCCGAGCCGGGTCACCTCGGCCCGGACCAGCGCCGCGTAGTCCTCGGCCCCGAACGCCGGCTCTCCGACGACCCGCAGCCGCGCCGTCGGCACCGCGTCCACGACCGTGCGCAGCGCGCGCACGACCTCGAGCTGGCCCTTGGTCGGGCTGAGCCGTCCGACCATGACGACCACGGGCTCCGGGGCCCCGGAGCGGGCCGCGAGCGCGCGCTCGGCGCCCACCACCTGCTCCGGCGCGAATCCCGGGTACGCGACGGCCGTCACCACGGGCAGCGTCTCTGCCGTCGCGCGCGAGTTCGCGACCACCGCCGCGGGGACCCGGCGCGCCAGCCCGCGCACGACCCGGACGAGCGGTCCGGGCAGGTAGTCGGGGGCGATGCGGTCGTGGACGTGCCACACGAGCGGCCGCCGCGCGAGCGCCGCGGGCACGATCCCCAGGAGGTCGGCCTTGAGCGACGTCGTGTGCACGACGTCGGGCCGCAGGGCGCGCACCCGACGCACGAGCCGCCAGAGGAACGGGAGCGTCCGCAGGGCGCCCGTGAGCGTCGACGGCGACAACCGCCCGGCGCGCTCCCGGTCGGCGGTCGCCACCGACGGCGCGAGCGCGACGACGTCGACCCGCACGCCGATCTCCTCGAGGCGCGCGCGCAGGGGGCCGTCGGCGAAGAGCAGGACCCGCACGTCCACCTCGGGCCCGAGCGCCGCGCACGTGCGCACGAGCGCGAGCTCCGCCCCGCCGAGCTCCGCGGTGTGGTCGAGGACGAGGACCCGGAGCGGCGGACCGCCCGGGGCGGTCACCACCGGAACGGGCGCTTGCGCTCGTCGGGCGCGGGCTCGTCACCGGTGTCGTCCGGTGTGGCCGGCTCGACCTTGCTCCACGCCGGCGAGAGCACGGCGTTCCGCTTGCCCGGACCCTGCGAGGCGCCGGGCGCGACAGGACCGTCGGGCGCCGTGGACGCGCTGCCGACGGCCCCGGCGGGCGGCGCGGCGCGCCCCGCGGCCTCGTCGACCGCGACCGCCGCCGCGGCGACCGACGCGCGTCGCGTGCCGACCGTGCGCGCGGCCTCGTCCCGGGCGGGCTCCCCCTCCGGCCGGCCGGACCGCGCCGGCCCGGACGGCTCGGCGGGGGCGGGCGCCTGCGCCGCGGGGCGCCCGGTCGCCCGGGACGGGTCGGACGGCGCCGGCGCTGCGGCCCGTGCCTCGCCGGCGCCGGTCTCCTGCTCCGTGTCGTCGCCGTACGTGGACGCGTAGAGCATCCGCCGGTCGCCCGTGACCCCGGTGAGCGCGATGCCGAGCAGCGGGACGTTGCTGACGCGCAGCCGCTCCGTCGCCTCGGCGAGCACCGCACGGTCGGTACGTCCGGCCGACGCGATGAGCACGACCCCGTTCGCGTAGCCGCCGAGGATCGTCGCGTCGGCCGCGGCCAGGACCGGGGGCGCGTCCACCACGACGACCTCCGCGTGGTCGCGCAGGCTCCGGACGAGCGCCCGCGCACGCTCCGTGGCGAGGAAGTCCGCCGGGTCCATCTCCTCCTCCGGCACCGGCATGACCCGCAAGTTCGGCACCGCGGTCGGGCGCAGCTCCTGATCCTGGCCCTTCCCGTCCCAGTCGTCGGGGGCCGGGAGCATGCGGTCGAGCTGCGGGCGCCGCAGGTCGCCGGACAGCGCCACCGTGCGGCGCCCGCTCAGCGCGAACGAGGCCGCGAGGTTCGCCGTGATGAACGAGCGCGGTGCCGACGGGTCGGCCGCCGTGACGACGACGACCGTGTGCTTCATGCCGGCCGTGGACACCTGCACTGCGGTGCGGAGCTCGCGGATCGACTCCGTGAACGGCGTCGCGACCTTGCTCGCGACGGGCAGGGCCTGGGTGTGCGTGAACTCCTTCTCCGCAGGCCGCGTGCCGTAGAGCTCCGCGAGGACCGGCGTGTCCGTGAGCCGTGTGGACTCGGCCGCGCTCCGGACCCGGACATCGAGCCCCCGCCGGGCGAACGCCAGCCCGATGCCCGCCACGAGGCCCACGAGCAGGGCCAGCGCCAGCACCGTGAGCCGCGAGAGCCCGAGGGGCTCGGCCCCCGTCGCCGGTGCCGCGACCTCGCCCGGCACGGCGATGCCGCGCAACGAGTTGATCTGCACGGTGAGCGCGGAGTAGTCGCCGACGATGATGTCCTGCTCGGCGAGCGCCAGCGGGTCCTCCGGGTCTGCCCCCAGCCGCTGGCGGACGCCCGCGAGCTGGTCGGCGAGTGCCTGGCGACGGGCCTCGAGCTCGGCGACCTGGTCGGCCTGGATCGTGACGAGCTGCGCCGCGTAGGCGTCCGCGAACGCGTTCGCCACCTCGACGGACCGCGCCTCCTCGGTCGTCGTGGCGTGGATCGCCACCGTCTTGGTCTCGCCGTCGACGTCGGCCGACACCTGGTCCGCCAGCTCGTCCGCCGCCTCGGGCTCGCCGAGCGCGGCGGCCGCGGCGGCCGCGACCTCGGGCGACGTCACGTCCTCGGCGTCGGTCACGACCGTGACCTCGACGAGCGACTCCCCGCCCTGCGCGCTCTGCACGCCGTAGAGCTGGACCGTCGCGGTCGCGCGGTACATCGTCTCCTGCCGGTCGACGTAGAACAGCGCGGCGCCGACCACGACGAGGATCGCGGCGAGCACGTAGTACTTGCCCGCCCAGACGGTGCGGAGGAACTCCCTGATGGTCATCGCTGCGCTCTCCCCCCACCGGGCCGACCCGTACCGACGGTGTGGCCCTGCTGCTGGGCCACCACGCCACGCAGCCGCGCGACGAACCGTTCACGGCCGAACGTCGCGACGTGCGCCGTGACCGCGTCATCATCCCACGTGCGCCCCGCCGCCACCTCGACGGCCTCGGCGACGAGGTCGGGCCGCGGCGCGTCGAAGAAGACCCCGTTGACGCCGTCCACGACCGTGTCGAGGTAGCCCCCGTCGCGCAGCACCACGCTCGGCCGACCGAACGCCCCAGCCTCCAGCGGCGAGAGCCCGTAGTCCTCGTACGACGCCGCGACGAGCGCCGACGCGTTCCGGTAGACCCAGCGCAGCGTCGCGTCGTCGACACGGCCGAGCAGGTGCACCCGGCCGCCCCCGCGCGCGGCCTGCGCCTCCAGCCGGGCGCGGTCGGGGCCGTCCCCGACGACGACGAGCTCACGCCCCGTCGAGAGCGCCGCCTCGACGACGACGTCGACGTTCTTGTACGGCAGCAGGCGCGCCACGCACAGGAGGAAGCCGGGCTCCACGCCGGGGACGGCACGCTCCTCGCCGTCGGGCAGCATCGCCGGCGGCGGCGCGAGCACCTCCGCCTCGATCCCGTAGGCGGCACGGATCGCACGCTGCGTGACGGTCGAGTTGGCGAGGTAGACGTCCGCGCGCCGCGCGGCGGCACCGTCCCACCGGCGCAACCCCGGGGAGAGGAGACCGAGCGCGGTCGCCGCGGCACGGCGTCGGGCCCGGTGCGCCGCGGAGCCCTCGGACGGCCCGAGGTACCGGTCGCGCTGGTACAGCCACCGCGCCGGGGCGTGGCAATAGACGACCGTGCGCCGCGCCCCGCGGTAGCCGTGCGCCCACCCGGTGGAGGACGCGAGCAGGACGTCGGCCTCGACGCGCTGGCGGTCGACCGCGGGCGCGAGGAACGGGAGCGCGACCCGGTGGTGCCGCCGCAGCAGCGCGGCCCGGTCGAGGGCGGACGTGCGCAGGTCGAGCGAGCCGAACTCGGGGAACGTCCCGGCCGGGTCGTACAGCGTCGTGTACATCGGCGCGCCGGGGAACGCGTCGGCGAGCAGCAGCGCGACCCGCTCCGCGCCGCCACGCTGGGTCGCGTAGTCGTGCGCGAGCGCGACACCGTGGGTCATCGGTCCTCCCTCGCGAACGCAGGCAACCAGCCTAGGTCGGAGGGGCGGGCCGGAGAGGGGGACGAAGGGACCTCACCCGGGTGAAAAGGGGCGTCACGACGCGCTCGACGCGGCCTACGCCCTGGTGTGGAACTTCCCCTGGGCGGCGAGCAGGCCCTCGGTGAGCAGCATCTCGACGGCGTCCGCGGCGTCGTCGAGCAGGAACGGGAGCTCCTTGGCCTCGGGCCCCTTGAAGTCCTTGAGCACGAAGTCCGCGGTGTCCTGACGGCCCGGGGGGCGCCCGACGCCCCCGCGCACGCGCACGTAGTCCTTGGTGCCCAGGGCCTTGCTGATGTCGCGCAGGCCGTTGTGCCCACCCTCGCCGCCGCCGATCTTCAGCTTCACGGCGCCGAACGGGATGTCGACCTCGTCGTGGACCACGACGACGTGGTCCGGGTCGATCCCGTAGTACTTCGCGAGCCCGGACACGGGGCCCCCGGAGACGTTCATGTACGTCGTGGGCTTCGCGAGGACGACGCGCGGCCCGGGCCGTCCGCCCGGCAGCATGCCGATGCGGGCCTCGGCGACGGCGGCCTGCGCCCGCGGGTGGCGCGCGAACCGCGCGGCGGCGCGCCCCGCGAGGACGTCGAGGACCATGTGTCCCAGGTTGTGACGGTTGCCCGCGTACGTCGGCCCGGGGTTGCCGAGCCCGACGACGAGCCACGGCTGGTCGGTCATGTCGTCCCTCGTCCTTCGTCCGGGTCCCGCCCCGGGCGGCACGCCGGCGGGAGGTGGTGCAGGTGATGGTGCGGGCGCACGGACGCCCGGCACCGTCACGGTACCGGGCGTCCGACGCGGGTCGTCGTGGCGTCAGCCGACGACGGGGAGGGTCACTCCGCGGCGGCCTCGGCCGGGGCGGCGTCCTCGGCGGCCTCGTCCTCGGCAGCCTCGACCTTGGGCTCGCTGACGATGAGGACGTCGGCCGAGGCGTCCGTCACGAGCGTGACGCCCTCCGGCAGCGTGACGTCGCCCGCGTACACGACCGAGCCGGCCTCGAGGCCGTCGACGGAGACCTCGATCGCGTCGGGCAGGCGCGTCGCGTCCGCCTCGACCACGAGGGTGAGCTGCTCGAGCAGGTGGATCGTGCCGGGGACGGGCTCGCCGACGACGTGCACCGGCACCTCGACCTCGACCTTCTCGCCCTTCTTCACGATGAGGAGGTCGACGTGCTCGATGACGTTGCGGACCGGCTCGCGCTGGACGTCCTTGGCGATCGCGAGCTGGGCCTTGCCGTCGAGCTCGATCGAGAACAGCGCGTTCGAGTGCTTGAGCGCCATCATCGTCTCGTGACCCGGCAGGGTCACGTGCAGCGGGTCGGTGCCGTGGCCGTAGAGGACCGCGGGGATCTTGCCGGCGCGGCGGACGCGGCGGGCGGCACCCTTGCCGAACTCGGTGCGGGCCTCGGCGGCGAGCTTGATCTCAGACACGTGGATCACTCCTGGAAGAACGTTGCGGGCCGGCCGCCAGTGGGGAGCGGTCGGCTGTCCGGACGGTTGAGAGGGCCACCCGGACGGGCGGCTGCGTCGGCGCGGGACGAATGACGGGCGCGCAGGAGGACGACCGCCCAGTCGATAACGGAGATCCAACAGGTCTGGCTGACACTCGCGGTCCCCGCGCCGCCGGTGTGCTCACCGGTCCAGCGCTGCCGGCCGTCAGACGTCCCTCGCCGAGGCAACCTGACTACTGTACCCGGGCTCGGCTCCCCGGCGAAACCCGCGAGGGAGCCTCGGAGAGGCCGGGGCAGGAGCCGAAGACCCGGGGCCTCCGCTACTTCCCGGGCGCGGCGTAGAGCTGCGCCACCTCCGCGCCGCTCAGAGCACGGTCGTAGAGCCGCACGCCGTCGATGCGGCCCTTCATGGGACGAGTCCCGTCGGACTCGGCGCCGATGCCCAGCCGGAGTGCGTTGGTGCCGACGGCGGTCGGCCCGGCCTTCGACGCCTGCTCGACGCCGTTCACGTAGATCCGCATCCACGTGCCGTCGTAGGTGCCCACGAGGTGCACCCAGGTGCCGTCGGTCGGGTACGGCGTCGTGGTGTCGACGCGGTAGGTGTCCCCGGACGACGCGTGGTTGAACCGCAGGAACGCCGTCCCACCGTTCGCCAGACCCAGCTCGTACCCGTCCGTCACCCCCTGGGCGGCCTTCTTGAGCACGTACTGGGTCGCCTTCTGCTCGGGGCGCACCCAGGCCGAGACCGTCATCGGGCCGGCGAGGTCGAGGGCGTCCCGGTCGTCGACGCGCGCGAAGTCGTCGACGCCGTCCAGCCCCAGCGCCGTGCCGCTGAGGCCCGCCGCCCACGTCGCTCCGGAACGCAGCGACGCCGTCGCGCCGGTGGTCGAACCGTCCGCCGCCGTGCTGCCCTGCCCTTCGTCGAAGCCCCACGCCCCGACCGCCCCCGCCGGGATCGCAGCTCCCGGGTCGGGCGTCGGGTCCGGCGCGGGCGTCGGGTCCGGCGTCGGAGTGGGGTCCGGGGTCGGAGTGGGGTCCGGGGTCGGCGTCGGGTCCGGGGTCGGCGTCGGGTCCGG
>NZ_JBGNYC010000063.1:0-21425 GCF_051844275.1 Cellulosimicrobium sp. CpK407 | reverse complement strand
TGCTCCGGACCCGGCCCGACGTGCGTCCCGGCGACGCCCGCGCGACGAGGACCCCTTCGTACTATCGTCGGTCGGACGAGGACGGTCGGACGTGCCTGCGCGCGTCGCCACGGGGTGGTCCGGCGGGCGGGGGCGCGTGCCACGGGGACCGGCCTGGGCGCACGGGACGGCACGGCGCGGTGCGTCCGCCAGCGGGTGAGGTGCGGTCTCTGGGGGGAGCGGCCCATGACGAGCACGACCGGGACGGCGCGGGAGCGCGGTCTGCCTGCGTCGCGCGCCAGGGGGCGGCGGGTGCTCGCCGGTCTGGTCGCGACGCTCCTGCTCGGGGCCGTGCTGGTGCCTCTCTCCCCACCGCCGACGGCGGACGCCGCGACGCTCCAGCCGTCCGGCCTGCAGACCGGCATGGAGGTCGACGGGACGTCGGGTTCCGGCAGCCCGCCCGAGACCTTCAACTGGGACGACTTCCTCACCGACGTGCAGCCCGACGGCGCGTTCACGTTCACCCCGACCGGCCCCTACACGACGCCCCAGGGGTTCGAGTCGTCGGGGATCGTGCAGGCCAGCTTCGCGTGGGACAACGGGAGCCTCGCTCAGTCCTGCAACGCCAACCCCGACCAGACGGGCGCCCCGCCCAGCCAGAGTCCCGGCACCAACCCGTGGCGGCCGGGCCCGTCGAACCCGAACGCCAAGGGCGACCTGTGCTCCACGGGGTACGGGCTGGAGTACGTCGTCGACGGCGGTGGCGAGCGGCACGCGATCCTCTACGGCTACTGGACCCGGTACGCGGGTGCGGGCGAGGTCAGCGTCTTCCAGCACCTCGAGGGCCCGGGACCGGGACGCTGCGACGATGTGCTGCTCGAGTTCGACTACGCGTCGTCGGGCACGACGGCCGCCGTGCACCGGTGGACCCCTGCCGCGGGAGACGGCTGCGCCAACGCCCTGGGCCCCGGGACCTGGACGCCGGACCCGGGTTCCGTGGACTTCGCGTGGGCGGTCGGCGTGCGCTCCGAGGGCCCGCCGCTGACGAACCAGCCGCAGGAGACGTTCGGCGAGTTCGCGATCGACCTGAACACCGCGGGCGTCCTCGCACCCTCCGAGTGCGCGACCTACGAGGTCGCGGAGATGCTCACGCGCACCGGCAACTCGCCGAACGCGAACATCCAGGACTTCGCCGACCACGCGCCGGACCGGATGACCATCGCCAACTGCGGTGCGCTCACGGTGACCAAGGCGACGGTCCCGCAGAGCGCGGACACCGGGGCCCGGTTCGGCTTCACGGTGGCGAGCGACACGGGCCCGGTGCAGCCGGGTCCGCCGCCCGTGCCGACGGTCTCGGGGACGCTCGCGAGCGGGGAGACCGTCCGGTTCGACGACGTCCTGTTCGGTTCCGCCTTCTCCCTCACGGAGAGCGACGTCCCGCCCCCGTGGGACCTGCAGTCCGTCGTGTGCACCGCGGTCCCCGCGGGGGGCGGGCCGCCCGAGCAGTTCGTGCTCGACGACCCGGCGGACCGGTTTCCGGTGCGTCCGCTGAGCACCACCGACTGCGTCATCACCAACGAGGCCGCCGTCGTCACGGTGACCAAGCAGACCGACCCCGACGGGTCGCCGCAGGAGTTCTCCTTCGAGGCGACGGGGCAGGCGGGCTTCACGCTCCACGACGGCGAGAGCGCGTCCTTCCCCGTGCCCGCCGGCGTGCCGTTCACGGTCTCCGAGGAGGCGACGCCGGGGTGGCTCCCCCCGGGGATCGTCTGCACGGCCCCCTCCACGCCGGCCGGGCAGGCCGTGACGGTGACCCCGGTGGCCGGGCAGAACATCGAGTGCACGTTCACGAACACGCAGCTCGGCACGGTGATCGTCTCCAAGGAGGCGCACGGCGTCGACGGGCGCACGTTCGACTTCACGAGCGACCTCCCGGGGAACGAGGACTTCTCGATCACGGTCGAGCAGGGCGACGGGACGCTCTACGAGCACACGATCCAGGACGTCCCGGCCGGGACGTACACGATCGAGGAGCTCACGGACGACGAGCTGCCCGCGACCCGGCTGGCCGACCTCGCGTGCACCTACGGCGGCGAGGACCACTCCGCCGACCCCGAGGGCCGCACGATCGGCCTGACGGTGCTCCCCGGGGAGACGGTGCGCTGCTTCTTCACGAACGTCACCCCCGGGTCGATCGCGGTCGTCAAGCGGACCGTCCCGGTCGAGTACGAGCAGGACTTCGACTTCCTCTTCGTCCCACCGGTCGGCGACCCGACGCCGTTCAGCCTGAGCGGCAGCTCCACCCCGCCGAACGTCGCCCTGCGCTCGTTCGACGGGCTCGAGCCCGGGACCTACACGATCACCGAGCCGGCGGACCCGGTCGGGTGGTCGCTCGCGGCCGACCCGCCCACGTGCAACGCGGACTTCTGGTCCCCCAGCGCGGACGGGCGCGGCGTGACGGTCGACCTGCCGGACGGCGGCGTCATCGTGTGCTTCTTCACGAACCTGGCCGCGCCGGCGTCGCTCTCCCTGACCAAGAGGGTCGTGGGCGCCGACCCCGCGTTCGGGTGGTCCGTCGACGTCGAGCTCGTGGCTCCCGACGGCACGGTGGACGGCCGGACGGCGACGACGGCGGCGCCCACGGTCGCGTGGGGAGAGCTCGTCCCCGGCGCGCTCTACACGGTGCGGGAGGCCGGAACGGTCCCGCCGGGATGGACCCGGGGGGAGGTCACGTGCGAGGGGCTCGCGGACGCCGACGCCACGGCGCCCGGGTTCCAGATCGAGGCGACGCCCGGGCAGCAGATCGCCTGCTCGGTGCAGAACACGGTCGCGACATCGAGCATCTCCGTGGCCAAGGTGGCCACCGGGATCGGCGGCGACCTGCCGTGGTCGTTCGACGTCGCGATCGACCCCGTGCCCGCAGGGCAGACGTCGCCGCAGACCGCCTCGGGCGCCGGACAGGCGGCGGACGTCGTCACGTGGTCCGGTCTCGTCCCGGGCACCGCCTACTCGATCACCGAGGCGCCGGTCCCGGGATGGACCGCGGTCGACGTCGCGTGCACGGGAGTCACGGACACCGACCCGGGCACGCCCGGGATCCAGTTCGTCGCCCCGGTCGGGCTGGACGTGTCGTGCACGCTCACGAACACCGCGGTGCAGGGGAGCGGCACGCTCACGAAGACCTCCCTGGGCGGTGACGGGACGTTCGAGTTCGTGCTCACGGACGTCGACGGCGCCGTCGACCCCATCACGGTGCCGGTCACCACCGTCGACGGCACGGCGACGCTCGGCCTCCCGCAGATCGTCCCGGGCGTGCGGTACTCGTTCGTGGAGTCGGACGGGGACGGCTGGGTCGAGGGCGCGCTGACGTGCCTCGTCACCCCCGCGGACGGTGGGGAGCCGTTCCCGCTGACGGACCTCTCCGACTTCTCCGTCGGGCCCGGCGACGTCGCCGCGTGCACGGCCGAGAACGCGCGCCACGGCACGATCGTGGTCGCCAAGGTCGTCGACGGCGCCGACGGCGAGTTCGACTTCAGCGGGGACTGGCCGGACGCGGAGGGCTTCTCCGTCGTCACGGAGGGCGGGGTCGGGACCACGACGTTCGAGGACGTGGCCCCGGGGTCGTACGTCGTGACCGAGGTGGCGCAGGACGGGTTCGAGAACACGGCGCTGACGTGCGTCGACGGCGACCCGGACGGGTCACCGTCCACGGCCTCGGGCAGCACCGGGGCGATCGCGCTCGACCCCGGCGAGACCGTCGTGTGCACCTACACGAACACGCGGTGGGGCACCCTCGTCGTCGACAAGGTCACCGAGCCCGCGGGGTCGGACCAGGAGTTCGGGCTCGCGTGGGCGCCGGAGGGCGGCGCGTCGTCCCCGTTCACCCTCACCGACGGCGACGAGCCGTTCTCGCCGGGCCCGCTCGCTCCGGGGACGTACACCGTGACGGAGACGCCGACCCCGGGCTGGACCCTCGCGGACCTCGTGTGCGTCGGGTCCAGCGCGCCGACGACGGTCGACGGCGCGACCGCGACCGTGGACGTCAGGTCTGGGGAGACGGTGCTGTGCACCTTCACGAACGCCCGCCCGACGGCGCTCGAGGTCGCCAAGACCGTGGTCGAGGGCCCGGTCGCCGTCGCGCCCGGCGTCGTCCGCGTCGTCTACGAGGTCGCGGTGCGCAACGCCGCGGCCGTCGAGCGGACCTACGACCTCGTCGACCGGCTCGCGTTCGGCGGGGGCATCGTCGTGCGGGACGCGACGGTCGAGCCCGTGGACGGCCCGCCGGTCGCCGACGACTGGGACGGCGTGGACCGCACGACGGTCGTCTCCGGCGCGACCCTCGCCGCGGGAGCCACGCACCTCTTCCGGGTGACGGTCACCGCGCAGGTCCCGGCCGACGTCGTCCCGGACGCGCTGCTGTGCGACCCGGCGGGTGCGGCCCCGGGCGGCTTCCTCAACACCGCGGCCGTGCTCGGGGAGGACGGCGCGACCGAGTCGGAGGCGGCCGCGTGCGCGCCGGCGCCCGAGCCCCCGGACGACGGCGGCCCGACGCCTCCGGCTCCCGAGCCGACCGTGCCGCCCGGGCAGGCGGACCGGCCGCTCCCGGCGACCGGTGCCGACCCGGGCTGGCTGCTCGGGGTGGCCGGGGCGCTGCTGCTCGTGGGAGGCGGCCTCCTCGCCGTCCGGCGGGTGCGACGCTCCTGACCGGGCCCGGGCCGGGCGGACCGGGGACGTCCGGCGTCCGGCCCCTGGGCACCGGGGACCGGGACCTTCGGCGAGTGCCGCGCGGACGGACCTACGGGATCATGGCCTCGTGACGCCTGAGCCCTCCCCGGCCGACGAAGCCGGTCTCGAGCCCGTCGACCTCATCCGCCGGTCGGGCACCGTGCTGCGGATCGGTCGCCTCGCGCTCTCCGCCGGGACGGGCAGCTACCGCGTCAAGTCGCACATGACCCGCGCGGCGCGCGCGCTGGGGCTCGACCACATCGCCGCCCACGTGACGCTCACGGAGATCACGGCGACGTCGTACCGGGGCCCGATCTTCCGCACCGAGCTCACCGAGGTCCGGTCGATCGGGATCAACGCCGACCGCCTGGCGCAGCTCGAGCGGTTCTCCGCGGCCCTCCCGGCGGGCGCCGACCTCGATGCCGTCGAGGCGGAGCTCGACCGGATCTCGCGCCGCCCGCCGCTGTACGGGGCGCTGCTCAACGCCCTCTGGGCGGGGATCGCGTGCGCGGCGTTCGCGTTCCTCAACAACGGCGGGCTCGTCGAGTGCGGGGCGGTGCTGGTCGCCGCGGCGCTCGGGCAGGGCGTGCGCCGCGCGATGCTGCACCGGGGGATCAACCAGTTCGGCGTGACGATGCTCGCGGCAGCGGTCGCGAGCATCGCCTACCTCGCGCTCGTCCTGGCGCTGTCCGCGCTCGCGGGCGTCGACGGCGGGCACGAGGCCGGGTACGTCTCCGCGGTGCTGTTCCTCGTGCCGGGGTTCGCACTCGTCACGGGCGCGCTCGACCTCGCGAAGCTCGACTTCTCGGCCGGGGTCGCGCGCGTGACGTACGCGCTCATGATCCTCGCCTCGGCCGCCCTGGCCGTGTGGGGCGTGTCGGCCGCGGCGGGCCTCGCCCCGGACCCGGTGCCGCCGCCCGGCCTGGCGGAGCCGCTGTTCCTCGGCCTGCGGAGCGTCGCGAGCTTCCTCGGGGTGCTCGGGTTCGCCCTCATGTTCAACAGCCCGTGGGCGATGGCGCTCGGGGCCGCGTCGATCGGCATGGTCGCGAACGTGGGGCGCCTGCTCCTCGTGGACGCCGACGTCGTCCCGCAGGCGGCCGCCGCGGCGGCCGCGCTGCTCGTGGGCCTGCTCGCCGCCACGGTCGCCCCGGCGCTGCGCGTCCCGCGCATCACCGTGTCCGTGCCCGCTGTCGTCATCATGGTCCCCGGCGTGACGGCGTACCGGGCGGTGTACGAGTTCAACACCGGCGCGACAGCGCAGGCGCTCGCCTACGCCGTCGAGGCCGGGCTGGTGATCGTCGCGCTCGCGATCGGGCTCGCCGTGGCGCGGATGCTCACCGACAGGGAGTGGACCTTCGAGCGGTAGCCGTCCGGGCGGCGGCGCGGGCGACCCGCAGGGCTCGGCGGTTTGGTCTCGCGGCGGCGCCCTTGTACCCTGGGCGACGCAGGCTCTCCGCCGAGCCTGCGAGGAGACGTCGCATAGTCAGGTCTAGTGCGCCACCCTGCTAAGGTGGTAACGGAGCAATCCGTTCGAGGGTTCAAATCCCTCCGTCTCCGCTCAGGAAGGTCCCGGCTGCCGAGCGCCCGGGGCCTTTTCTGTTGCCCGACTTCTGTCGCCCGGCGCAGAGCCGTCAGCGCCCCACAGGTCGGGGGACCAGGGGGCGCTGACGGGTGGGGGCGGCTACGCGCTGCCCGACGTCGCGAGCGCGGACCGCACCACGAACCGGGACGCCCCGGCCCCGGCGAGCACGAGGGCCGACGCGGCGGCGACGCACAGCAGGAACTGCACGACGACCCCCACGTTCGCGAACGCGTTGAGCCCGATCACGGGGACCATGAACAGCAGCGCGGCGAACGTCGCCACGCCGACGCTCACGACGAGAGGGACGAGCGTCTCGCGGAACCGCGCCTGGTCGAGCGTGCGCAGGTCCGTCCCGGACAGGACGAGCGTGCGGTACTCGTTGCGCTGGTCGATCACGCGACCGGCCTGCATCACGCCGGTCGAGACGGCGGCGAGCACGCCCGCGATGGCGAGGGTGAGGAACCCGCCGGTCTTCATGTCGGTGAGGTACTGCACCTCGTCCGGGTCCGCGCCCATGCCCGGCTCCAGGAGCGCGAAGATGCTCGTCAGCCCGGCGATGAACGTCGCGAGGGCGACCCCGCCGACGGAGCGCCACGCGGTCTTCGGGTTGTCGACGATCCGCCTCCCCGCGAGCAGCGTCGGCACGCGGCGGGCGCCGCCGGCCGTCATCCTGCCGACGAGCCAGATGACGAACGGCCCGACGACGTTCACGGTCGCGAAGCCGACCAGGAGGATGACCGTCAGGACGGTGAGGACGACCGCCACCGACCCGAAGGACAGGTTCGTCGCGACGATCAGCGCGACGAACGCGACGCCCATCGACAGCAGCCGCACGGCCTTGAGCCCCGGAGGCGTCACGCGGGCCGCGACGCCCAGCGGCGTGATCGCCACGCGGCGCAGGCTGACGAGGGCGGACACGAGCGCGACGGCGACCACGAGCACGACCGCCCCGAGGAGCGCCGGGACGCCGACCCACAGCTCGCCGAGGTCGAACGTGCGGCCCTGGAAGCGGAGCTGGGCGACGAGCGGCAGCAGCGCTCCGTAACCGACCAGCCCCACGAGCGCCCCGATCACGGCCTGCGCGGCGGCGTCGAGGGCGGTGAGGGTCGTGACCTGGCCGGTCGTGGCGCCCGCGAGGCGCAGCGCCGCGAGCCGCGCGTCGCGGCGGGCGACGGCGAGGCGCGCGGCGGCGGCGCCGAGGGTCACGAGCGGGATGAGCAGCAGGAGCGACGCGATGCCCGCGAGGAACGGGTACTGCGCGTCGTAGGGGGTCACGCCCTCCATGCCCTTGCGGACGCCCTCGAGACCGCCGGCGCGCAGGAGGAAGGCGTGGAAGCCGCCCATGACCACGAGCAGGATCGCGGTGGTGACCGCGAAGGCGATGATCGCGAGCACGTTCGTCAGGCCCTGCGGATCGCGCTCGTCGGCGCTGCGACGGCGCAGGAGCCACCAGAGGTCGACGGTCCTCATCGGGCGCTCTCCTGGCTCGGCGCGGCGGGAGCGGCCGGCGCCACGGGCGCGGGCGCGCCGGGTGCGTGTCCCGCGGCCGGGTGCGCGGCCATCGCGGCCCGCGTGGCGGCGTCGTACGGGGCGGGCGGCAGGGGAGCGGGCTGCCCGACGACGGCGGTCGCCGCGGGCTGCGTCGTGCCCGGGGCGGGCTGGGCCCCGGGCGCGAAGAACTCGCCGGAGATGCGCCCGTCGCGCATCGTCACGGTGCGCGAGCAGTGCCGCGCGACGCCCGCGTCGTGCGTGACGACGACGAGCGCGGCGCCGGAGTCCCGGGTGGCGCGCGTGAGGACGTCGAGGACCTCGGCACCGGTCGACTGGTCGAGCGCGCCGGTCGGCTCGTCGGCGAACACGACGCCGGGCGACCCGACGAGCGCGCGGGCGATCGCGACGCGCTGGGCCTGGCCGCCGGACAGCTCGCCCGGGCGGCGCTGCTCCATCCCGGCGAGGCCGAGGTGCGCGAGCCAGCGGGCGGCGACGGCCGTCGCCTCCGTGCGCGCCGTCCCCGCGAGCATGAGCGGCAGCGCGGCGTTCTCGACCGCGGGCAGCTCCGGCAGGAGCTGGCCCGACTGGAACACGAAGCCAAAGTCCTGGCGCCGCAGGACGGTGCGACGGGCCTCGGAGAGCGTCGTGACGTCCTCGCCCCGCCACGACACGGAGCCGGAGGTCGGGGTGACGATGCCCGCGAGGACGTGCAGGAGCGTCGTCTTGCCGGACCCCGAGGGGCCCATGATCGCGAGCGACTCGCCCGGGTGGACCGTGAGGTTCACGCCCGCGAGGGCGTGCGTCGCGGTCTGGGCGGAGCCGTAGACCTTGGTGAGCGCGCTCGCGACGAGGGGCGAGCCGCCGGGGGCGGAGGAGGGGCCGGTGAACGTCATGGACCGATCGTCCGACGGCGACGGGTGCCACCGCGTCGGGCTGAGGACGGGACGTCGTCGCGTGCGGGTCCGACCCTGGGGGGACCGTCCGGCGCGTCGCGTGCGGCGAGGGTCGGACGTCGTGGCGTCCGTCACCTCGCACCCGTCCGGGGCCGGATCGGTTTGGGTTCGGGGCGGGGACACGGTAGTGTTCTCGACGGCCGGTGAGCGATCAGCGGTCAGGCAGGACCGGCGCCCGTAGCTCAACGGATAGAGCATCTGACTACGGATCAGAAGGTTGGGGGTTCGAATCCCTTCGGGCGCACCTCATGACGAACGGCCTCACCCGCACGGGTGGGGCCGTTCGTCGTTCTGAGCGTGGGTGTCGCTCCCGTCCCGCGCCGAGCGGGCCCTCCCCCTTTCCGCACGATCGTGCTACGTTCGCCGGATGACCAAGGGCGACGAGACGCGGCAGGTGATCCTGCACCGTGGCGTGGAGGCCGCGTACCGCGTCGGGCTGACCGGCCTCACCATCGGCGAGCTCGCGTCGGCCACGGGCATGTCGAAGTCCGGCCTGTACGCGCACTTCCGTTCCAAGGAGTCGCTCCAGCTCGCCGTCCTCGGCCAGGCGCGCGCCGAGTTCATCGACACGGTGGTGGCCCCCGCGCTGCGCACCCCCCGCGGCGAGCCGCGGATGCGGGCGCTGTTCGAGGGGTGGCTCGCGTGCGACCTGCGCCAGGACCCCGGCGGTTGCCTGTTCGTCAAGGCGGCGACCGAGCTCTCCGCGCAGCAGGGCCCCGTCCGGGACCAGCTCGTGCGCGACCACCGCGACCTGTGCGACGCCGTCGCGCAGGTCTTCCGCACGTGCGTCGCGGAGGGCGGGTTCCGCGCCGACGCGGACCCGGAGCAGTTCGCCTCGGACCTCTACGGCGTCATGCTCGGGGTGAACCACGCGCACGTCCTCATGGCCGACCCGCTCGCCGAGGAGCGCGCCCGGCGCGCGTTCGAGGCGCTGCTCGACGCGGCGCGCACGACCGCGCCGCTCCCCGTCCGCTGACCCCCGCCGTCTGCACCGCCGACCCGAGAGGAACCGCCGTGGGCGTCCCAGGCTCGAAGAAAAGCACGACCGTTCGTGCCGACCGGCGACGCGCCGCGCGACGGCGCAAGGCCGCCCTGCGGCTCGCGGTCGTCCGCGCGCGCCTCGCCGTCCTCCAGGCGGTCTCCCCGCGCCGGGCCGCGCGTCTCGCGCTCGACCTCTGGTGCACGCCGCCCGACGGCGCGGGGCGGCGCCGCGACGACCGCACGGCCCCCGGCACGCTCACCACGGTGACCACGGCCGCCGGGTCGCGGGTCGTCGTCGAGACGTGGGCCGCGACCGGCGGCGAGGGGGCGACGAGCCCGGACGGCGACCCGGCGGGCACCCGTGCGCTCACCGAGGTCGGCGTCGTCTACCTGGCCCACGGGTGGGGCGGGTGGCGCGGCCAGCTCGGCGCGTTCGTCGAGCCGCTCCGTGCAGCCGGCTACCGCGTCGTCGCGTTCGACGCGCCGAGCCACGGCGACTCCGGGCCCGGCAGCCTCGGGCGGCGACGCAGCACCATGCCCGAGCTCGCGGACGCGCTCGCGACGGTGGTCCGGTCCCACGGCGAGCCCGCAGCGGTCGTCTCGCACTCGCTCGGCACCGCGACGACCGTCCTCGCGGTCCGCGACGGGCTGCCCGCGGGTCGGCTGGTGCTCGTCGCGGCGATCGCCGACGTGCTGGGCGAGCTCGACGGGTTCGCGGACGTGCTCCGGCTCTCGCGCCGGACCCGCGAGCTGCTCCGGGGCCTGCTCTCCGACGTCGCGGGCCGTCCGCTGGCCGAGCTGGACGTGCGCGAGACCCTGCGCACCCACCCGGTCCCGCCCGCGCTCGTCGTGCACGACCGCGCGGACAAGGAGGTCCCGTACCCCGTCGGGGCGGCGCTCGCCGCGGCGTGGCCCGAGGGCGAGCTTCTCACGACGGACGGGCTCGGGCACCACCGGCTGCTGCGCGACCCCGAGGTCGTGCGGGCCGTCGTCGACTACGTGACGCCGCTGCGCCCCGACACGCCCGTCGAGCCCGACCTCGCGCGCCGCGGAGCCTGAGCCCGTCGCGTCAGGCCGACGCCGGCCCGCCCGCACGACGGCGCGGGCGGGCCGGCGTCGGGGGCGGCGGGTAGCGTCGGGACATGCCCTCGGACAAGGTGGACCTCAAGGCGCTGCACCGCGAGCTGTACGCCCCGCCGCGCGGGAGGTTCGTCGAGGTGGACGTCCCGACGCTCGCCTACCTCGCGGTCGACGGCGAGGGCGACCCGAACACGTCGCCCGCCTACGGCGAGGCGGTCGAGGCGCTCTTCTCCCTCGCGTACGCCGTGAAGTTCGCGAGCAAGCGGGAGGGCCGCGACTACGTCGTCGGTCCGCTGGAGGGCCTGTGGACGGCCGACGACCCGGGCACGTTCGTGCGGCGGGAGAAGGGCGCGTGGCGCTGGACGCTGCTGGTGCTCCAGCCGGACTGGGTCGACGAGGACCTCGTCGTCGCGGCCACGGAGACGGTCCGCGCGAAGAAGGACGCACCGGCCGCGCTCGACCTCGTGCGGCGCACGAGCCTGACCGAGGGACGGTCCGTGCAGACCCTGCACGTCGGGTCGTACGACGACGAGGGCCCGGTGCTCGCGGAGCTGCACGACGTCTACCTGCCCGAGCACGGCCTCACGTTCGCCGGTCCGCACCACGAGATCTACCTGAGCGACGTGCGACGCACGGACCCGGCGAGGCTCCGCACGGTGCTGCGCCAACCCGTCCGCCCGGTCTGACGCCGACCGGGCCTCTACCTCGCGCTACCGGGCCTCTACCTCGCGCTACCAGGGCTCTGCCTCGCGCTACCTGGGCAGCGACCACCCGCGGTCAGGCGGCCGACCGGCGTCGTGCCCAGGCGAGGTCCGTCTCGTCGAGCACGTCGGCGAGCCGGCGGCCCGCGAGCGCGCGGGTCCACGCGGCGGACGCGCCGTCCGGCGCGGCCTCCTGGAGCACCCACTCGCGCACCCCGAGGCGGCGCAGGTGCGTGCCGAGCGCGAGGAGCTCGGTGCGCGAGTGCACGCTCGGGTCGACCGTGGTGCGCACCTCGTGGTCGACGCCGGAGCGCAGCAGCACGGTCAGCGCCTCGAACGCGCGGCGCCCGGACGGGATCGTCCCGGTGACGACCGGGTAGCGCGAGGGCAGGTGCTTGATGTCGAGCCCGACCCAGTCCACGAACGGCAGGAGCCGCGCGAGCCGGGCCGGCCAGGGGCCGGCGGTGTGCAGCCCGACGTCGAGGCCGAGGCCGCGCACGTCGTCGATCGCGCCGAGCAGGCCGGGGTGGAGCGTCGGCTCGCCGCCCGAGAAGACGACGCCGTCGAGCAGCCGACGGCGCGGGGCGAGGAACGCGACGACCTCCGACCACGGGACCGTGTCCCCGGGCGGCGGTGCGCCATGGGCGGCGACCGCGCACAGTCCCGGGTGGTGGCAGTACCCGCAGTGCCACGGGCAGCCCTGGGTGAGGACCGTCGCCACCCTCCGCCCGGGCCAGTCCGTGACGGACAACCGGTTCAGTCCGGCGACCACGAGGCCGGGGCGGGTCATCGGCGGCTCCTTCCGACGCACGACGGCCCGGCAGTCCGACGGGTCGGGGTCGCCCGCCGCGCTGCCAGGACCTCGAACGTAGCGCCGCCGCCCGGTGCGCCGGACCGGCCGAAGGTCCCGACCTGCGCGGCGCACGACGGCGTCCCCGGTCGTCGCCCCGCCGCCGCGGGCGGGTTCACAGGGAGGACATAGCCGCGCGCTACTCCCGTCCCAGTCGCGCTCCCTAGCGTCCTGGTCATCCGCCACCCGTCGGGGTGGCATCGATCCTGGGAGTCGAGGGTGCTGCTGCAACGCTCGCGGTCGTCCGTGCCCACCACGGAGTCGGGGACGAGGCCCGCCGATCCACCGGAGCCGGACGAGGCGCCGGGGACCAGCGAAGACCGCGGCACCCGTCGTGGCCGGCTGACGCGGCGGCTGCGCGGGCCTCGGCCCCGCCGGCGGGCGGTCGTGGTCGGGGTGATCGCCGTCCTCGTGGTCGCCGCGCTGGTCGTCTACCTCACGGTCCTGCGGCCGCGCGCGTCGTCGGCCCCGGAGGCGGGAGCCCTGCAGCCGACCACCGCGCAGGCGAGCACGGCGACGTTCGAGCGGACCATGACGACGACGGGGACGCTCACGCCGAGCGTGCGGGAAGACGTGTCGTTCGCGGCGTCGGGCACCGTGCAGTCGGTCGAGGTCGCCGCGGGCGACACGGTCGAGGCGGGTCAGACGCTCGCGACGATCGACACCCTGCAGCTCGACGCCGCGCTCGCGCGGGCGAACGCGGACCTCGCGCAGGCGCAGGCCGACCTCGCGGACGCGCGGGAGTCCGACGACGGCAGCGACGCGGCGGAGGCAGCCGTCGAGGCGCGCGAGTCCGCCGTCGCGGTCGCGCAGCAGGCGTACGACGAGGCCGCGGCGGCGATGTCCGACGCGACGCTCACCGCCTCGGTGGGTGGTCTGGTGACGTCGGTCGGCGTCGCGGTGGGGGACACGGTGGGCCCGTCGTCGAGCACGGGCTCGTCCGGGTCGACCGGCGCGGCCGACCAGGGTGGTGCCGGAGCGATGCCCGGCACGTCGAGCGGCGGGTCGACCAGCGCCTCGTCGTCCGGCTCGTCCGACACCGCGGCGTTCACCATCGTCGGGACCGACGCGTGGACGGTCGAGGTGAGCGTCGGGGAGTCCGACGTCGCGGCGATCGAGACGGGAGATCAGGTCGAGATGACGTCGGACGACCTCGCCGAGACGGTGTTCGGCACCGTGAGCGAGATCGGGCGCCTGCCCTCCACGACGCAGGGCGCGGTCGCGTACCCCGTGACGGTCGCGGTCACCGGCAGTCCCGAGGGCCTGCACGACGGCGTGAGCGTCGACGTCTCGATCGTCACCGAGCGTCGCACCGACGTGCTCTCCGTGCCGGCCGCCGCCGTCTCGACGAACGACGACGGGGCCTCGGTCGTGACGCTCGTGGACGGGGACGGGTCGACCTCGGAGCAGGTCGTCGAGACCGGTGAGTCGTCGGGCCAGATGATCGAGATCGTGTCCGGCCTGTCGGAGGGGGACACCGTGCAGTACACCGCGTTCACCCCGGGCGCCGGACGCGGCCAGGGCGGGGAGGAAGGCTTCGACCCGTCCCAGATGCCCGGGCGCGGCCAGGGCGGGTTCCCCGAGGGCTTCGATCCCTCGCAGCTGCCCGCCGGCGGCTTCCCCGGCCGCGGAGGGAACTCGTGACCGCCGCGACGAGCGAGGTCGGTCTCGCGGGTCTCCCGGCCGAGCCGGGCTCCTCGCCGGTCATCGACCTGTGCGGCGCGCGCAAGACCTACCGCACGGGCGACCTCGAGTTCGAGGCGCTGCGCGGCGTCGACCTCCGGATCGAGCGCGGCGAGTACGTCGCGATCGTCGGGCCGTCGGGCTCGGGCAAGTCGACGCTCATGAACGTGCTCGGCTGCCTCGACACGCTCACCTCGGGCACGTACCGGCTCGCGGGCGACGACGTCGACGACCTGGACGAGACCGACCTGGCGAGCGTGCGCAACGAGCAGATCGGCTTCGTGTTCCAGCAGTTCAACCTGCTGCCGTCGCTCTCCGCGCTGCGCAACGTCGAGCTCCCGCTCGTGTACCGGGGCGTGGCCTCGGCGGAGCGCCGCGAGCGGGCCGCGGAGGCGCTCGCCCGCGTCGGCCTCGCCGACCGCACCGCGCACCGGCCCGGCCAGCTCTCGGGCGGCCAGCAGCAGCGCGTCGCCGTCGCGCGGGCGCTCGTCGGCGAGCCGGCGCTCGTCCTCGCGGACGAGCCGACCGGCAACCTCGACTCCCGTTCGACCGCCGACGTGCTCGACCTGCTCGACGCGCTGCACGCGCAGGGCCGCACGATCGTCCTCATCACGCACGAGCACGAGGTCGCGCAGCGGTCCCGGCGGGTCGTGCGCGTGCTCGACGGCCTCGTGACGTCGGACGAGCGGGTGGTGGCGTCATGAGCTGGACCGAGACCGCCGCCACGGCGTGGCACGCGATCCGCGCGCAC
Source organism: Cellulosimicrobium sp. CpK407 (assembly GCF_051844275.1). Classification (NCBI taxonomy): domain Bacteria; kingdom Bacillati; phylum Actinomycetota; class Actinomycetes; order Micrococcales; family Promicromonosporaceae; genus Cellulosimicrobium; species Cellulosimicrobium sp. CpK407. Next base: position 6,649 of record NZ_JBGNYC010000063.1, on the reverse strand, counting down.
ACGATGCGCTCGCTGCTCACGGTGCTCGGCATCCTCATCGGCATCGCCGCCGTCATCCTCACGGTCGGGCTGGGTCTGGGGACGCAGAAGGACGTCTCCGAGGACATCAGCTCGCTCGGGTCGAACCTGCTCATCGTCACGCCCGGGTCCTCCACCGACTCCTCGGGGATCCGCGGTGGGTTCGGCTCCGCGTCGACGCTGACCGTGGCCGACGCCGAGGCTCTCGCCTCGGACGTCGCGGTGCCCGACGTCGCGGCGGTGGCCGCGGAGAAGGAGTCGTCGCAGTCGCTCGAGGCGGGCGACGCCAACTGGACGACGACCGTCACGGGCGTCACCGACGACTGGCTCGAGGTGCGCTCGCGCGAGGTCGCGGTCGGCGCGTTCGTCGACGTCGCCTCGACCGACGAGGTCGTGCTCGGCCCCGAGACCGCGAGCGAGCTGTTCGGCACGACCGACGTCGTCGGCCGCACCGTGAGCATCGCCGGGACGACGTTCGACGTCGTGGGCGTCCTCGAGGCCGCCGGGTCGAGCGCGTCGGCGAACCTGGACGACGTCGCCGTCGTGTCCATGACGGCGATGACGTCGGCGATCACGGGCGGCACGAACACGTCGGTCAGCACGATCTACCTCAAGGCGACCGACACCGACGCGATCTCCGCCGCCTACCAGGAGGCGCAGTCGCTGCTCCTCGCGCTGCACGGCGCGTCGAGCGCGGACGCCGCCGACTTCACGATCGACTCCCAGGACTCGCTCGTGTCCACCGCGACGTCGGTGTACCGCACGCTCACGGTCCTGCTGGCCGGGGTGGCCGGCCTGTCGCTGCTCGTCGGAGGCATCGGCGTCATGAACATCATGCTCGTGTCCGTGTCCGAGCGGACGCGCGAGATCGGCCTGCGCAAGGCGCTGGGTGCGCCGCCCGGCGCGATCCGCCGTCAGTTCCTCACGGAGGCGTCGATCCTCGGCGTCACCGGTGGCCTCGTCGGCGCGCTGCTCGGCGTCGTCGCGGCGCTCGCCCTCCCGGCCGCGCTGGGCTCCTCGATCGTGGTCTCGCCGCTCGCCGTCGGCGGCTCGATCGCCGTGGCCCTGGCCATCGGGCTCGTGTTCGGCGTGTATCCCGCCGTCCGTGCCGCGCGCCTCGCCCCGATCGACGCGCTGCGCAGCGAGTGACCCCGCCCTGCTCCCTCCCGATCCTCGACACGCACACCTGGAGAGCTCCATGACCTCGCGCACCACGCGCCCCCGCACCGGCCGGCCTCGCGGCGCCCTCGTCGCGCTCGGCGCCCTCGGCCTCGCGCTCGCCCTCACGGCGTGCTCCGCCTCGGACGCCGCGACCCCCGACGACTCACCGTCGGACGCCGCGGCCGACCAGGGCGCCGCGCCCGAGAGCGCGTCCCAGGGCCGCGGCGGCCGTGCTCCCGGCGTCTCGGGCGAGATCGCCGCCGTCGACGGGACGACCGCGCAGGTCCAGGACGACGAGTCGCAGACCGCCGTCGTCTGGTCCGACGACACCACGATCAGCGTCACGGTGGACGGCGCGCTCACCGACGTGACCGTCGGGTCGTGCGTCCTGGCGGTGACCGGCTCCCTGCCGCAGGACGAGACCGCGGACTCGGCGGGAGACGCGGCCACGAGCGTCGCCGTGAGCGAGCCGGTGGACGGCGAGTGCACCGGCGGCTTCGGAGGGTTCGGCGGTGGCGGGTTCCCCGGTGGCGGTGAGCGGCCTCAGGGCGCGCCGACGGACATGCCGTCCGACCTGCCCGAGATGCCCGACGGCGCACCGACCGACATGCCGTCGGGCGCGCCGGACCGCGAGGGCGGGCCGGGTGGAGGCTTCGGCGGTCTGACGACGGGCCTCGTGACGGCGGTCGACGGCTCCACGATCACGGTGCGCACGACCTCGTCTGAAGGGGAGACCTCCGAGGAGAGCGTCTCGGTCGACGACGCGACCACCTACACGGTCCAGCGCGCGGGCACGGGCGACGACGTCGTCGTCGGGCAGTGCGTCACCGCCCAGGGCGAGAGCGAGGACGGCGGCGCGTTCGCCGCGACGAGCCTGAGCGTCTCCGCTCCCGGCGACGACGGGTGCACGAGCGGGTTCCCCGGCGGCCGGGGCGGGTTCCCCGGCGTGCGCGGTGGCCAGGACGAGGACGGTCGCGATGCGTGACGCGGTCGTTCGTCGTCGCCGCCGGTCGCGGCGCCACCGGTGGGTCGCCGCGGGCGTCGCGGTCGCCGTGCTGGGCGCGGGGGGCGCCGCCGTCGCCCTGCGGCCTGCTGCCGCGCAGTACCGCACGGCGACGGTCGCCACCGGTGACGTCGCGCAGCAGGTGTCGGTCAGCGCCACCGTGGCGTCCGCGAGCCGCGCCGACGTGACGTTCGGCGCGTCGGGCACCGTCGCGACCGTCGACGTCGCCGCCGGCGACCGCGTCGAGGCGGGTGACGTCCTCGCCACGCTCGACGCCGACGCGCTGCAGGACGCCGTCGACGACGCGAACGAGACCCTTGCCGAGGCGCAGCAGACCCTCGCCGACGACCTCGACGCCCAGTCGTCCGGCTCGGGCTCGACGGCGAGCGTGACGTCCGCCTCCGGGACGGGCGCGGCCGGGGCCGGTACCTCCGCGGGCGGGTCCGTGCTCCTCGTCAGCACGACGGGTGCGGGCACGCGCGCCGTGACGCTCACGGCCGCCGGCGGGTCGAGCGAGGCCGAGCAGGCGGTCACCACCGCGCTCGACGCGCTGGCCGACGCACGGACGGCCGTGCAGACGGCGCAGGAGGCGCTCCTCGCGGGGTACGAGTCCGTCGCGGACGCCCTGCTCGCCGGCACCGCGGCGCTGGGCACCTCGGGCGACGCGGTCGCCTCCGCGACCGGCGACCAGGGCCCGTGCGCCGCGGTCCTCGTGGCCGGAACCGCCGACGCCGCCGTGACCGAGGACGAGCTGACCGCGTGCGTCGCCGCGATCGTCTCCGCGCAGGAGGCCCTCGCCGCGACGGACAGCGCCCAGCAGACGACCGGAGCGGCGCAGACGGCCCTGCGGGACCTCGTGGCGAACCTCGACGACGCCGTGACCACGCTCGGCGAGAGGTCCGCCGAGCTGGACGCCGCGGTGGCGGCGCTCCTCGACGCCTCCGGTCCGGGGAGCGGCTCCGGCAGCGCCGGTGGGGCACCTGATGCCGGGGCCGGCACGGGGGCGGGGACGGGCGCCGACGGTTCGTCCCCCGCGGGCGGATCCGCCCCCTCGGGCGGGGGCGCGGGTGCGACCCCGGATCTCTCGGGCGGCGGTACCGGGGCCGTCGGGTCGGCCGCGGGCGGCGCGCCGTCGGGCGGATCCGTGACGACCAGGGGCGACGGGACGTCGTCGGGCACCGTGACCGCGGAGCGCATCCTCGCCGACCGCGCGGCCGTCAGCGTGGCCGAGCGGCAGCTCGACATCGCCGCGGCGGCCGCGGCGGCGGGCACCCTCACCGCGCCGATCTCCGGGACCGTGGCACAGGTGGACGTGACCCCGGGCGCGTCGGTCGGCACGAGCGACACGGCCGTGACCGTCCTCGGCGACGGCGGCTACGTGCTCACGACGACCCTCGACCTCGCCGAGGTGGGTGCGGTCGAGGTCGGCCAGGCCGTCACCGCGACCGTTCCCGCCACGGGCGGTGCGTACACGGGCACCGTGAGCAGCATCGGGATCCTCGACGACTCGCAGACCTCGACCCCGTCGTACGCCGCGGCCGTCGCGCTCGACGCGGTCGACGGCGAGCTGCCCGAGGGTGCGTCCGCGTCCGCGACGATCGCGGTCGCCGAGGTGAGCGACGTCCTCGTCGTCCCGACGTCCGCCGTGGCCGCGGACGGGCCGGCGCGCACGGTCCGGGTGCTCGACGGCGACGGCGTGCGCACCGTGACGGTGACGACGGGCGCCGTCGGGCCGGAGGTCACCGAGGTCACCGAGGGCCTCGCCGCAGGCGACGAGGTCGTGCTGGCCGACCTGGCCCGAGAGCTCGTGCCCGACGACGAGGAGTCGAGCGGGCTCGCCGGCCTGGGCGGGTCCGAGGGGCAGAGCGGCTTCCCCCAGGGAGGCTTCCCCCAGGGAGGCTTCCCCGAGGGGGGCTTCCCCGAGGGGGGCTTCCCTGAGGGTGGCTTCTCCCGCACCGGCGGATGAGGACGTCGGTCCAGGTCATCCGGACCCGCGAGGCAGGCGGACGGTGAAGGTCGTGCCCGTGGGGTCGGGTTCGTCCGCGGTCGCCGACGTCACGGTGATCGTGCCGCCGTGCGCGGTGACGATCGCGTCGGCGATGGCGAGGCCCAGGCCGGTGGAGCCGCCGGTGCGGTTGCGGGCGTCGTCGCCGCGCGTGAAGCGCCGGAAGAGCGTCGGGCGCAGGGTCGGCGGGACGCCGGGGCCGTCGTCGGCGACGGTGAGCACGACGTCCTCGCCGTCGGTCGTCAGCCGTACCGCGACGTGGGTGCCGGGCGGGGTGTGCGTGCGCGCGTTGGCGAGGAGGTTCGCGAGCACCTGGCGCAGGCTCGCCTCGTCGCCCAGGACCTCGAGGTCGACGTCCTCGTCGGTGTCCTCGCCGCGCGCGTCGGGCAGGTCCGTGGCGAGGTCGACGTCCAGGTCGCCGGTACCGGGCAGGTCGAGGTCCCAGTCGTGGTCGGGCCCGGCGGCGTGGGCGTCCATGACGGCGTCCACGGCGAGGCCGGCGAGGTCGACGGGCGAGCGGTCGAGCGGGCGGCCGGCGTCGAGCCGCGCGAGGAGCAGGAGGTCCTCGACGAGCCCCGTCATGCGGACGGCCTCGGACTCGATGCGGTCGAGCGAGCGCGCGGTGGCGGGCGGGACGTCGTCGGGGGAGCGGCGCACGAGCTCGGCGTACCCGCGGATGGAGGCGAGCGGGGTGCGCAGCTCGTGGCTCGCGTCGGCGACGAACCGCCGCACCTGGGTCTCGGAGTCGTGGCGCGCCTGGAGCGAGGTCTCGACGTTCTCCAGCATGCGGTTCAGCGCGGCGCCCACCTGCCCGACCTCGGTGCGCTCGTCGGTGAGGTCGGCCGGGACGCGCGGGATCGCGTCGATCTCGCCCTGCGCGAGCTCCAGCTCGGAGACGCGGCTCGCCGCGGCGGCGACGTCGTCGAGCGGCCGGAGCGAGCGCCGCACGAGCCACGTGCCCAGGAGCACGGCGGCGAGCAGGCCCGCGGCGCCGAGCGCGACCTGGACGGAGACGTAGTCCTCGACCGTCGCGTCGACGCTCGTCGTGCTCGAGGCGACGACGACGGGCTGGTCGTCGTCCGTCGTCCGGTGCACGGCACGGAACGACCCGAGGTCCGGCAGGTCGACGTCGTGCGCCCTGCCGTCGGCCGGGACGGCCTCGAGCGTGGCGATCTGGGCCTCGTCGAGCGTGACGCGCTCGAGCGTCGGCGAGACGTACTCCGCGAGCACGATCTCGCCTTCGGCGTAGCGCACGAGCGCGCTCCCCGGACCGATGCCGGCAGGCAGGCGTGCCGGGTCGTCGCCGTCGGGAAGGCTGCTGGGCGACGGGGCCGGGGTGCCCGTCGCGTCGTCAGGGAGCTGCCTGCCCGGCGGCAGGCCCCCGGGCCCCTGCGCGAGCCGCTGACTCGCCTGCTCGAGCTCGTGGTCGACCTGGGTGACGAGCTGGGTGCGCAGCGCCGCGGTCGAGGCGGCGGCGAGCCCGACGGTCACGACGAGGACGACACCGGCGACCACGAGGACGAGCCGTCGCCGCAGCGCGGTGGGACGTCGGCGGGCCGGGCCCGGTGTCCCGGTCCCCTGCGCCGGGGCCGTCCCGGCCCGTGACGGCTCAGGCACCGGCGTCGGCCGCGCCCGCCGCGGGCTTGAGCACGTAGCCGACGCCGCGGAGCGTGTGGATCATGGGCTCGCGGCCCTTGTCGATCTTGCGACGCAGGTAGGAGACGTAGAGCTCGACGATGTTCGCCTGGCCGCCGAAGTCGTAGCTCCAGACGCGGTCGAGGATCTGCGCCTTGGAGAGCACGCGGCGCGGGTTGCGCATGAGGTAGCGCAGGAGCTCGAACTCGGTGGCCGTGAGCCGGACCTCCTCGCCCGCGCGGCGCACCTCGTGCGCGTCCTCGTCGAGCTCGAGGTCGCCGACGACGAGCACCGAGTCCTCGCGCGCGGTGGCGCCGCCCCGGCGCAGCAGCCCGCGCAGGCGCGCGACGACCTCTTCGAGGCTGAACGGCTTGGTCACGTAGTCGTCGCCGCCCGCGGTGAGGCCGGCGACGCGGTCCTCGACGGCGTCGCGCGCCGTGAGGAACAGCACCGGCCTCCGGGCCTCCTGCTCGCGCAGGCGTCGCAGCACGGTGAGGCCGTCCATGTCGGGGAGCATGACGTCGAGCACGACGACGTCGGGATCGGTCTCGCGCGCGGTCCGGATCGCGGAGCTCCCGTCGAGCGCGGTGGACACGTCCCAGCCCTCGTAGCGCAGCGCCGAGGTGAGCAGCTCGGCGAGGTTGGGCTCGTCGTCGACCACGAGCACGCGGACGGGCGAGCCGTCCGGGCGCGTCAGGCGGGGCTGGTCGGGACGGCCGACGGGGGCGGTGGCTGCGGTCATGGAACCAGCCTCCTCCCTGACCCGGTGACGCGCCTGAGCCGAACCTGTGAGTCACCTAGGTCCTGAGGGCTGCACCCCAGCGCGC